>CAUZNX010000148.1:0-4769 GCA_963580905.1 Dehalococcoidia bacterium
TGCGGTGGCACGTCTTCGAGTCGCCACCAACCCCCTGCCCAACCCACACTCGCCTCGACAAACATCATCAAACGATCTTGGGGGGGGCTTTCGCATCGAATTGCAGAGTCAGCGTCAGCTGTGCTTATCTGGAGAACCCACTCACGACTTTTGACATAAGGGGTTGTGGGCGAACGCCGTCCTAAAATGGTAGGTGGGATCCGGAGACCCTACTTGGATGCTGCGCGATGCGCTCCGGGTATCAACCGTAAAGGGAAGATGGACGAGGTGAACGCTAGTAGCATAGCACAGCGCCGAGATGCAAGTCTACACCTATTGCGCCGATTTAGGTGCGTCAAGTGGCAACGCATGCTGGCCGCCCTCTCGCAGCGTTCCGATGGTAGCCCCTATGAAATCTCGGAACAGAGGGTGTGGCTTGTCCGGCCTGGACAGAAATTCTGGGTGAAACTGGACCCCCACCATGAACGGGTGGTCTGACCACTCCATGATCTCTACCAGCCTGCCGTCCGGCGAAAGCCCGGTTGGCCACATCCCTGCTGACTCGAAGGCTTCGCGATAGCTATTGTTAACCTCATACCTATGGCGATGGCGCTCCTGAACCAGAGATTCACCGTAGGCGCGCTGCGCCAAGCTATCATCCTCTACCCGGCACGGGTACACGCCCAGCCGCATCGTGCCACCCATCTCTGTAATGTCTCGCTGGTCTGGCATCAGGTCTATGACCGGATCCGGGGTGTCGGGGTCAAACTCCGTGGAGTTGGCCTCCGGCAGGCCCAACATCGTACGGGCTGCCTCCACCACCATCACCTGCATGCCAAGACAGAGGCCGAGGTACGGCACCTCGTTGGCCCTGGCATACCGAACCGTGTCGATCATGCCCTCGACGCCTCGAGCGCCAAATCCGCCAGGTACAACTATGCCACTCACCGAGTTCAAGTACTCGGCGGCCCCGTTTTCGGACACGTCCTCGGCCGCTACCCAACTCAGGTTCACCTCGCAGCCATGAGCCAGCCCGGCGTGTTGGAGCGCCTCCTTGACCGACAGATATGAGTCTTGCAGGTCGACGTACTTCCCGACCAGCGCGATCGACAGCACCCTCTTCGGTTCCTGCACACGCTCGACCATCTCGCGCCACCAGGTCAGGTCCTTCGGCGTGGTGGGCAGATCGAGACTCTCCACGATCAACTCGCCGAGGCCCTCCTCTTCCAACAACAAAGGCACCTCATACACCGTCGAGACGGTCGGCATGCCGATCACGCCTCTCCTGGACACATCGCAGTGAACGGCGATCTTGTCCTTGATGCCATCGTCGACGACTTCGTCGCTGCGGCACACGATGGAGTCCGGCTGGATCCCTATCCCCCGCAACTCCCGTACGCTGTGCTGTGTCGGCTTGGTCTTGAGCTCCCCGGTGGCAGATATGAACGGAAGATAAGTAACGTGGACATAGAAAACGTTATCTCTGCCCACTTCATTTCGCATATGCCGGATGGCCTCGAGGAATGGCAGGCCCTCGATGTCGCCGACTGTGCCTCCGACCTCAACGACTATGACCTCCGCGGCACTTTCCGTCGCGAGCCCGCGAATACGCTGTTTAATGGCGTCCGTCACGTGGGGCACAGACTGGATCGTGCCTCCGAGATACTCGCCCCGGCGCTCTCGCGCTATAACATCGCTGTATATCTGGCCGGCTGTAACGTTGGATGACTGAGTCAGATTGATATCGATGAACCGCTCATAGTGGCCCAGGTCCAGATCAGTCTCGCTGCCATCCGTAGTCACGAAGACCTCGCCGTGCTGATACGGCGACATCGTTCCTGGGTCCACGTTCAGGTAGGGGTCGAGTTTGAGGACCGACAGCGATATCCCGCGGCTCTTCAGCAAGCGGCCTATCGAGGCGACAGTGATCCCCTTGCCAACGGAGCTAACCACGCCGCCGGTCACAAAGATGAATTTTGTCATAGAGCAACCACCGTGTGATACGTCAAAGTATAGAGATGGAGGAAAAGGGGTCGGGGTCTGCAGGGCTTTTGGGGATGGTCCGAGAAGGGGAGGCGCTTAGGCACGATGGCTGCACCAGCCATCTAACTCAAAACCCCGGCGCAGTTGGCGAAATAGACCGAAGCCACAGCTTTAGCACCCCTTAAATACTGGCAAGATGATAGCCCTCAACCAACCCAAATGTCAACGGCGCTCCACGCGCCGAGCAACACGATTCACCTGCCTGCCAAGAACACTCGGCGCCGGTCTGGTGGAGCTTGTAGCGGGAAATTCCCAAGCCGAGCGCGCTCGCGGCCCAAAAACATGCGAATGCCCTGGTATGATGGTGGAGAAAAGCGTGCGTCCCCAGCGATGAGCCTGACAACACCGCTGGAGGTAGTCAATCATCCCCGGTCTCCCTTTTATAAGGAAAGACACAGCCCCATACGACATCCATCTGGCGGAGCACTCAATGAAATACTACAGAATGATCGACGCTGCGGGCTCACAACTACTGGCCGTTGAGACTGGAGACGGCCAACTCCACGACCTGACATCGGCGGACGAAGACATAGTCGATATCGAGGAGCTCGTGCGCACATCTTCGCTGTCAGGCGTCGGCATCGACGCTCTGGCAGGTCGACTCCTTGAGGGAGCGAGCGCCGAGACCCACAACCTTGTCCAACTCGTCGAGGACTCCCGAAACGGGAGCGGCGAGTTCCTGCTCGACCGGCCATTCGATCCCCCAGAGGTATGGGCTGCCGGCGTCACGTACAAGAGCAGTGAGATGGAGCGGAGACGAGAGTCCGACACACCCGATGTCTACTCCAAAGTCTACGCTGCCAAACGACCGGAGCTGTTCCTGAAAGCCACATCCGATCGATGCGTCGGGCCATTTGAGTCCGTCGGCATACGCTCGGACTCAGCATGGAATGTCCCCGAGCCGGAGCTGGCCTTCGTAACGTACAAGGGCAAGATCGTCGGCTATACCATAGGCAACGATATGAGTAGTAGGTCCATCGAGGGAGAGAATCCGCTGTACCTGCCACAGGCCAAGGTCTACGACCGATCCTGCGCCATAGGTCCCTGCTTCGTTACCCCAGAGGCCATCGGTGACCCCCAGGACCTGTCAATACGCTGTGTCGTATCCAGGGACGGGGCTAAGGTCTTCAGCGGCGAGACATCAACATCGCTCATGGCGCGGAAGTGCGAGGAGTTGTCGGATTGGCTACACCGCTCCAACGCCATCCCCAACATGACCGCAGTTCTCACAGGCACGCCCGTCGTGCCGCCGCCCGACTTCACCCTGGCGGAGGGCGACGTGGTCACCATCGAGATCCAAGGCATCGGTGTACTGGAAAACGACGTCGTGGTAGTGTAATAAATGGACACGCGACTGAGAGTCGCCTACACCAGCCCCAACTCGCTTGCCTTGGCACGGATCATCTCCATGCGGCCCTTATAGGATTTCAGCGCAGTTCCGTCAGGCGTGGCCTGTGCCATTAGCGAGAACTCGTACAGATCGAATCCGCCAAACCGCTCGTCACCATAGACCTGCTCCAGATCTGACAAGTACTCCTCGACTCCCACGGACCGGTCTATATAGCGGTTCAGGTACGTAGGAACCCCGGCGTTCACCAGAGCGTCCAGGGACTCCGCCGCGTAGGGTTCGGCCAGCGCGTTGACGAGACGGCTCCGCTCCGGGGGGCTCTCAGGCGGGTCTTCAAGGCCCTCGAACCAGCTCATCCTATATGTCACCCCGTCGAGCAGCCCGTCCTCTACCCACGATTTCCAGTCGAAGCGAATGTTGTCAGGGAAACCCATCATCTGCCCGTGGCAAAGATCGGGGCCGAAAGCCTCGGTGTGCACGTGGACCTGCATCTTGCCGCCAGCACCACGTATCGCCTCGCTCGTCTCCCGGATGAACGAAGTGAAGTGATCACCGCGCAACTCCGCCAGCCTCACCAGGTCTGTCGCACTACCCGTGGGCCCAACGCCATATCGCTCCGTGAACTCCTCGACAATAGGTTGGTTGTACCCGTACTCGGCGGACTCGTCCGTCAGGCCCCCGTGGGCCGAGATTCGAACGTCGATGCCATCCACGCCCGCGTCTATCAAGCTCTGAACCCATCCGGACCACAGGCGCCTGACCTCCGGGTAAGCCTCGCAAGGGGTGCACGCCAGGTACTCATTCTTGCCACGGGCGAAGGCTATCAGCCCTCCCGTCAACATCGAGCTCCAATGGCTGCTGTCATCGCCCGCATCGTTCTGGTCGTCGAAAGGCACCTGGTACGTCCCCAGTCCGCAGTCGAAGTCGAGGCCGTACTCCCGAAAGTCGCGGGGCCTGCCCCATATCGCTCCTCGGGTTGCCACGACCACCGGCAGCGGCTCCGGCCCCGGACCGTAGGCTTCCACCATCCCCACGGCGGTGTTAACGAAATCGCCCTGGCCCTTCAGGCCCGTTGTGACCGCGATGAACCGGTCCGTTAGGTCCACTCCCTCGATGGTAAGGGTCCGTACCGGCGCGCCCTTCGCAGTGACCAGGTCGCCGTAGTAGTCCCTCACGTCACGAGGCGCGGGCTCCACAGCCTCCGTCACGCTGAAATCGATCAGCTTACGCTGATATTTGAAATTGCTCTCGCTTGTCCATATCTGGATGTCCTCGCCCCTTACCCTGGTCGGCGAGTCATCACGCTTTAGAAGCCGTATCTTGCGGATCGCGGTCGATCCCAGGTCAGGTGAGGCAGCCAACGGCCGTCGGCGCACTCGCGTGTCAGGGTACCGCTCCA
>CAUZNX010000149.1:0-4760 GCA_963580905.1 Dehalococcoidia bacterium
TAGCCCGATCCGTGGTCCCGGGCATACCGGTAGGGTCACCGGTCCCGGGCGCGTAGCTCAGCTGGCTAGAGCACCTCCCTTACAAGGAGGGGGTCGGGGGTTCAAGTCCCTCCGCGCCCACCAGGAAACACACAGGTCAACTATGTAAACCGGCGGCAACCTCTAGCGGTCGGTCTCGCTAGATACGGGTTCCATCCACAAACCATCCACGCGGTAGATGATGTCCCCAGGCCTAGATCAAGATTCGTGAGAGTGTCTATCTAGGAGCAAAGGCGGCTGGCCAGCCACCATGGGTTTCGATCACTTTGTCGATTTCGCCATGCTGCAACAAGGGCTGTTCGCCCAACCAACAGAAGTTCCTATGCCCAACAGGGGCGCAAGAGTCAGATCGACATGTAACTTTGCGGAATCTCAACAGCACACCCATTTATCCCACCCGAGCCCGAATGGTACAGTGGGGTACTAGAACCCGTTGTCGATCCGGAACGCCCGATTGTCGACCCCCACCATCACTTCTGGTGCAAGGACGAACAGGGCTTCGACTACCTGCTACCTGAGCTCTTAGCCGATACGGGATCAGGCCACAACGTCGTCAAAACCGTCTTCGTCAACTGCCAAACCAACTATTGGACCACTGGGGCCGACCACCTTCGACCGGTTGGAGAAACCGCATTCGTTGCCAGACTCGCGAAAGAACAGGCACAGATGTCGGGGTCGAAGATCGCTGGAATCATCGGGCATGCCGATCTCACCCGCGGGACTGAGGTCGAAGAGGCTCTGGAAGCTCACGAAGAGGCGGGAGGGGGCCTATTCAGAGGAATCCGACACTCGCTCGCCCATCCCGAATATCCCGAGGTCTTGATGATCCCGGGCCGAGCACCGGCGGGGCTATCTGCCAGCAAGAGCTTTCGCTCTGGTGTTCACCGTCTTGGCAAACTCGGCTACATCTTCGAAAGTTGGCATTTCCACTACCAGATAGCCGAGTTCACTGCTCTAGCTCGTGCTCTTCCCGAAACGACCATGATCCTCAACCACTTAGGGACACCACTTGGGGTTGGACCCTACGAGTCGCAAAGAACCGAGATCTTCGAGCGTTGGAGCGAAGCGATGAAGACCCTGGCCGAGTGCCCCAACGTCTTCGCCAAACTGGGGGGCTTAGCCATGCCCGACAACGGCTTTGGTTGGCACCTTGCCGATCGGCCAGCCACCTCCGATGAGATTGTCTCTGCCCAAGCCCACTACTACAACCACGCCATCGACTGCTTCGGTCCCGACAGGTGCATGTTCGAAAGCAACTTTCCAGTAGACCGGCTATCCGTCTCCTATCGCGTTCTTTACAACGCTTTCAAGAAGATCGCCATGCAATATTCGGACCAAGAACAGGCGCAGATGTTCGCTGACACGGCATTAGACACCTACCGAATCTAGGCACTGGGAAGTAGGGAGGCCCTCTCTGGGGGAACTGACTCCTCCACTTGAGATTTTGCGATCCACTAGGGCCGGTTCGATGGCAGGACCTCGGCGTGATGCCAAGGGTGTGTGGTTAATGCAGGAGACGTGTACGGAGTTCTCTCTTACGTATCTTTCCTTGCTCATCGGTGGGGAGTGAGTTTATTGTTTCGTAGATCTTGGGTCGCTTGTAGTGGGCGAGTTGGTCACCGCAGTAGTTGCGAATTAACTCCTCGTCCCAGGTCATTCCGCTTGCCAGCTCCACGAAGGCATAGACGATTTCACTCCACTCCGGGTCAGGACGACCGACTACTGCAGCGTCGTTCAGCATGGGGTGGCCCCTAAGGACGGTTTCGACTTCGGCCGAGGAGACGTTCATTCCTCCAGTCTTGATGATGTCTTTTCTACGATCGAGGAAGAAGACGTTCAAGTCCTCATCAACTCTCACGATGTCTCCGGTGTGGAGCCAACCGCTTACGATCGCTTCGGCGGTGAGGTCTGGTTGTCGGTAATACCCGGCCATGATGCCCGGGGAGCGACAGAGGAGTTCTCCGATTTCCGAGTCGTGTCCGTCTTCGTCCACGACTCGAATCTCTACAGCCTGCATCGGTTTACCGATCCAGCGAACGTCCTGATTTGGGATCTGTTCAAGGGAAAGAAAGGTTCCGGAGATTCCGAGTTGGGTGAGTTCGCTTTGACCCCAGTAGACGGCCCATTCGAGCGCTGCGTTTTTCGCAGAGATCTGTTGGACGGCCTCGGCGGGAATCGGCCCTCCGTATATATGGCACTGACGTAGGGACGAGAAGTCAGCTTCCACGAACGCTGGGTCTTTTACCAGGCGGCGATAGAAGGTTGGGGTCTGCGAGGTGTTGGTTACTCCCTCAGACCCGATTACTTCCAGTACCAGCTCCGTCTGGAGTTCTGGGAGCAGGATCGTGGTAGCGCCGACGTTTATCAGATTTGTGACTGTTCCGATGCCGGCCATCGTGTAGATCGGGGCGAGAAGCAGGAAGATGTCGGAGGCGAGCACGTACCGATCGATGACCCAAGACGGTGTGGTAGCGATCATGAAGTTTCGATGGGGGAGCACAACTGCTTTTGGTAACTTTTCGGTGCCGCTGGTGAAGACGATCAGTGCAGGGTCGGTCTCGTTAACGGCAACCTGTGGTCCGGCCTCGGGTTGGACTGATGAGATTTCCTCTACCGTCTGGATACCGCAACTTGATGTAGTCGCGTCATCGGTGAAGGCGAGGCGGATATCTGCAGTTGATCCGAGCGCCTTGATGCCTTCGTCGGTCCAGTCCTCTGCCAGCACGACCTTAGGGTCGGTAGCTGAAGCGAGGACTTCCGCTTCTCGCGATGTCAGAGAGGGAGCTACCCCGGTAAACGTTGCACCACATCGGAGCGTCCCGTAGTAGGCGACGAGGCATTGGGTCCTGTTCCCGCTGCTCACCATGACGATGTCGTTCCTACCCACACCGAGGTCTCGAAGCCCGTTTGCGAAGCGATTCGCCCGGTCGTTCAACTGCCGGTATGAGAGTTCGTGGCGGCTTCCCGAGATGCCACGTTGGATCACCGCGGCTCGATCAGGATGACGAAGGGCGTTTCTGTGCAGGGCGCCAGTGATTGTTGAAGGGGAGAGACAGTCCGGCATTGGAGAAGTGCTGCTCGTATGGTTCATGCCTTGTTCAGTGGGTCGTCCTGCGTAAGTTTGACTGCTGCGCTGACGATCTCTTTCATGGAACTTCCTGGCGGAAAGCACTGGACGTTCAACTGCGCTAGGCGCTCGATTCCTGAAGAGGGCAGAGTCCCACCAGCAAATACAGGTATGTCCCCTAGACCCGCATCGGAAAGTGTTGCGATGATCCGTTCGGCAACTTCAACTCGTCCTCCCACGTTCAATCCTATGAGATCGAGATCCTCCTGTTCGGCCATTGCGGCGATGTCCGACGCGAGCATCTCGCCTCCAAGTATCACTTCGAACCCTGCATCGCGGAGGGCTCGCGCCACAACGTTGACGCCGCGCCAGTGCCCGTCAAGACTTGTTTTGGCGATCAGTACACGTGGCATGTCTAGGATTCCTGACCCAACTCAGAAAAAGTTGGATGGAGGCGTCCAGTTCCCAAGTACTTTTCGGAAACTGTGCCCGATCTCGCCGATGCTTGCATCGGCTTGGACTGCTTTCATGACTGCTGGGACGAGATTGTCGTTGGAATCGAGTGTTCGACAGAGATCGTCAAGACTGCGTTTGGTACCAGTCTCGCTGCGGGTATGACGGAGTTCGGTCAGGCGTTCCATTGCATTTTCCCAGGACTGCTGGCCGGATCGCCCTTCGAAAGCTTCGACCTCAAGAATGGAGTCATCGATGGGGTGGACGTTCACGCCGACCACGCGTCGTTTTCCTGTCTCGATGTCTCCGGCCAACTTCGAATTTCCCTCCTCGGCCTTGCGCATCAGCCACCCATCAGCGATTGAGGCTATGAACCCCCCTCTATTCTCGATTTCTTCGAGGAACTCCAGTGATCTCCGTTCAAGTTCGTCGGTCAGATTCTCGATTAAGAAAGAGCCTCCTAAGGGATCTGCAACTGCTGTGAGATTTGTCTCCTCTTGGAGAATCTGCTGGATACGGATCGACATGAGATGAGCATGATCACTAGGAATGGAGAGAGCTTCGTCGTATCCGGAGACACCCAGAGACTGCGTTCCGCCGAGAGCGGCTACGAGTGCCATCACAGTTCCGCGCACAATGTTGTTGAATGGCTCCTGGTAGGTCATGGAACTACCTGCGGTCACCACATGGATTCGGAGGCGCAACTTCTTTTCGTCACTGATCCCGTACCTGCTCTGGAGTAGGTCGCTCCAGATCTTGCGGGCAGCTCGCAGCTTGGCTATGTCTTCGAAGATGTCCATTGAGGTACGGAAATTGACTCCGCCGATTCCGTGGATAAAGTCTTCGACCGGATGGTTGCCACGGGCTAAGGCGCCATCGATGTATTCGATGGCGTTCGCAAAGACCGAACCAAGTTCCTGGTAGGCGTTAAGGCCAGAATCAGCGCCGTTATAGCCGGCGATTGATACTGGGACCCATTTCGGCATCCGCTCGGTACACCAGTCGATCAGGTCTAGATTGAAGCGGAGTGCTGCTTCAGGGGGGATCTGTTCCCTCATCGGGCAGCCTAGATAGGTGAGGAAAAAGTCGCTCTGTCCCGTTCCTGAGAGCGCCTTTAGAGGGATACCGCGCTTTTCCGCAACCGACCAGTAGCAGGCTTGCGTGTAGGGCGCCGATTGGGGGACGCCACCGCCGGGCTTGC
>CAUZNX010000150.1:0-4738 GCA_963580905.1 Dehalococcoidia bacterium
CTGCTTTTGGGCCTTGTTCTGCTCGGTGGGCTCAGGCGGCTCGGGTCTTTTGCCAGCGACGCCCCGACGATGGGATTCGTTGTGCTGGTGATAGGCACTGCGCTGATGCTGGTCATAGGACTGGACATTGTCCGTGTGCAGGGCGACATCGACCGGATGAACAGCGTGTTCAAGTTCTACGTACAGGTCTGGGTATTGCTCGCGGTGGCCTCGGCTTACCTGCTGTGGCGCCTCGTGAGCATGCGAAAGGCCATCGCGCCGTCCTGGGGCAGGTGGACAAAGATATGGGTCGCTGCGGCGGCTGTACTGGTGGTCAGCTCAGCAGTCTATCCACTTTTAGGAACCCAGGCTCGGCTCAAGATGCGTTTCGAGATCCTGCCGGCGACGTTGGACGGGATGGCCTACATGCAGGACGTGGTGTACCACGACGCAAATGGGGAGATCGATCTGGCGGCCGATTACGAAGGCATCAGGTGGCTTCAAGACAACGTCGAGGGCTCGCCGATGATCCTGGAGGGGCTAACCCCCAACTACCGCTGGGGCGGCCGGGTGTCGATCTACACCGGACTGCCAGCGATAGTGGGCTGGCAGTGGCACCAGGAGCAGCAGAGATGGGGGTATCGCGGCGCTGTTGGAGCTCGGGCCCGGGAGGTCGAAGAGATATTCCGCACCACGAGTCCGGAGGTAGCGCTTTCGTTGCTCGACAAGTATGCCGTGCACTACGTGTACATTGGTCAGCTTGAACACCTCTACTACCCTGCCGAAGGCCTCGAAAAATTCGAGAACGGCCTCGATGGTCGTCTCAAGACGGTTTGGCAGAACGATAAGGCGACGATATATGAATTGGGGGAATCTGCGCTTGATTCTCCCCTTGCACGCCAATAAAATAGACGCGATTGTTTCTAAGATCCCCATTTTTCAATACCAAGGAGGACGACATGGCGCGCTGCGCTTGTACGGCGGCTGAGGCTGCGGGGATCACCAAGGATCCCTGGCATACTCAGCCGCACCCCCAACCGGCAACACTTGTGATGATTGACCAAGAGCCCTTCGTCGGTGAGACGCCGATGGAGGCGATTCAGAACTGGATTACCCCCAACGCCCTCTACTACGCCCGCAACCATTTCGAGACCGCATCAATCGACGTGAACCAGTGGACCCTCGACGTGGACGGTCTGGTATCGAAGCCGCTGTCCTTGACCTACTCCGATATCCTCGAACTGCCGCAGAGAACCTTGGTTGTGACTATGGAGTGCGCTGGCAACAATCGCACCGACCTGGACCCTCCGGTGAAGGGCAACCAGTTTGACGGCGGAGCCATCAGCACCGCGATATGGACCGGAGTATGATGGCCCGGCCAGAGTACGCCCCGGCCACGGCCAGGAGCGCGAGGAACGCCCCCTGACGCAGAACGCGCCTTCGCCCCATGTCCGCAGCGGGCGTGTCGGCGTCGCCGAGGGGGATCAGGTGCAGGTGTGTAAGGGTCAGGCCATATCCGCCAAAGGACACCAACAGCAACACAAGGTAGGTCACCCTGCCACCAATTACAGAGCTCCCGAAGAATCCACCGTCCACCAGGGGTGTGACAAGGCCGGCGAACAACAGCCAGAGGAACGCTCATACCAAAATTCCGCGATGCCAGGGCTGACTATCGTCGAAGGGGAGTTTCGCAGAGTAGCGGATGTACAAGATGCCAACTACCGACCCAACGACTACCTGCCCTGCCAACAGCATGGCGAACAGGATGGGCTTCGCGCCAACCTGAAGCCTGTTCAGGATGAAGTCGAAGACCTCGACGGGAGTGATGGCAGTGAGCCGATCCGCCATCAACTCCGGAAGCGACTGCGTATCCAGAGCGAAGCGGAGCGCGACCATGAGCACCGTCATGACAACGCTGGCGGCCAGCCCGATGCCAACTGCGGCTTTCGGGCTGGCAGACGGGGTCTGTTTTGTATCGTTGTCGTCTTGAATCATGGGCCAGCCCTAAGGGGAGCTACTTTGGTGTCATGACGAGCTCACCACGTACGGAACCGATAGAAAGGGGCGATATCCTGAACCAGTGCCTCAGTTTATCACTACGAGTTCCGGGCCGAGGACGGATTGGCGGTGGCCTTATCTGGCCAGGAAAGGGAGCAGCCAGCCGAAGACGACGACCAGTAGCAATGTCGTGGCGGCTATGGCTCGCCGGTGGGTCTTGAGCAAGACGGCGAAGGGTCCGGCCATCATCACGAGGGTAATAGTCACGGCCACGGTATACACCAGGTTTGAGCTGCCAAGTCCGCTGCCCGGCCATTCCTGAGCGCTGATGCTGTACAGGATTCCAGAGGTGACGCCTATGATGGTCCAACCGGGGTATGCCGTCGCTACTATGCCCATCGTCATGTAGATGGGAGGGATTCGCGCCTGGAGCGCGCGGAAGGAGGGCGAGGGGTTCTTTGCCATGCGAAACAGCATGATCGGACCGACCACTACGGTGATCGCGGCCATGAATAGTCCGCTGAACGCGCCAGCGATTGCACCTTCGATCATTTCGGTCCCTCATCTGGCGGCTGCCAAAGAGGGACTGCGTGGGCTTGCCAGCCGTGTTTGTGATTGAGCATGAGGGCCAAGGCAGTTCCAAGCTCGCGACGCGATACGGGCGCGAAAAGCGACGGCCCTGAGCCTGCGACATGCACTTCCCTGGCACCCAGGGCGGTGAAGGCGTCCCAGTACTCGCCAATGCCGGGGAAGGCCTCGCGAACGACGTTGTCGAAGACATTGAACAGGAATTGTGGCGGAACGTCTCCACCACCGCGTATACGCGCTTCGAGCTTCCTGGTCAGTAGGCCGCCGGTGTGCTGGGTCGACGGCAGCGCGGCATACAGCGAGGCGGTCTTGTCTGGCATCGGTATGTCCGGACTGAGGACCACCACCCATGGGATGTCTGCGGGGGGTAGCGATCGGATCAACTCGCCACGACCGTGCACCATTGCCGTTCCCCCGCGCAGGAGAAACGGCACGTCGGAGCCCAATCGAGCGGCGATGTCGTGGAGAGCGTCGTCTGAAAGGGCCGTCCCCCACAGCCGATTGAGGCCGATCAGGGCTGCGGCTGCGTCGCTGCTCCCGCCACCGAGTCCGGCCGACATGGGAATAGACTTTTGCAGCGTGATTCGCGCACCTTGATTGGCACCCGAAGCCTCTCTGAGCATCGTCGCAGCCTTCATGACCAGGTTGTCGTCTGCGGACAGGTCGGGCGTGTCACACTCCAGAGTCAGTTCGGCGGCGGGCTCCAGGGTCAGCGTGTCGTAGAGGCCGATCGTCTGGATGATGCTGGCGATCTCGTGGTACCCATCGGTCCTCTTTCCGAGGACCTCCAGGGTGAGGTTTATCTTGGCGTGAGCTTGTAGTTCTATTGGTTGCATGTCGATAGCCGGGGCTGCAAATTTTTGGGGCCCCTACCCATTCTCAAGAAAATAGAAATATATATATGTGAGGGGTACCCTCACGCTCCCAGCAAAGGGGCTGCGCCCCTCCGCACACCCACTTTCAGCAGCCTGAGCGCCCAGACCCGCGCGGCTAGGCGTGCGCAACACCCATGAATAGGTTTGACCACTCGTCGAGGGTCACCGTCTGGGCCCTTCGTCTTGGGTCTATGCCCGCCTCTGACAGCATCACCTCGGACTCTGAGGGAGGGATACTCAGACCGACCGCGAGCGAGTTGCGGATCTGTTTTCTTGGGGTGCTGAACCCTGCGCGCACGACCGCGAAGAATTCTTCGGGTGGGTCCATTGGCACGATCGGCTCGTCGTAGACGTCGATTCGGACGACGGACGACGTGATTTTGGGCTGCGGCTTGAAGGCGCGGGGAGGCACGCTGCAAACGACGCGCGGTTTCCCGTAGACCTGGGTGGCGACGGACAGCACCGACATCTTGCCCGGGGTAGCGCACATCGTCCGCGCAACCTCGCGTTGCAACATCACGACCAACACTGTGGGCTTGTGTTCCGCCTCCAGGAAGCGGCGGATGATCGGGGAGGCCGCATAGTAGGGCAAGTTGGCGACTACCTTGTAGGGTTTCCCAACCGGCACCAGGGTATCGATGTCCACTTCGCGGGCGTCGGCCTCTACGACGGTGACTTGAGGCTGGTCGGCGAAGGCGTCAGAGAGGCGCTTGGTCAGCTCGCTGTCGATCTCGACGGCGACGACCCGGCCCACTCGCGCGGCCAACCCGCGTGTAAGGAATCCACGGCCTGGGCCGATCTCCAGGACAACGTCGTCGGGAGTCAGGTCGGCTGCGGCCAGGATCCGTGCACGCACACGGGTATCGACAAGGAAATTCTGACCGAGGGACTTCTTGGGAGGCGGTGGACGGCCTTCGAGTGTAGCCAATGCCTTAGGAGGCGCGTTCCCAGACGAGCACGCCGGTCACCACTCGGCCGCCGAACGGCATCGGTGGCGTGGTCAGCGTAAGAGTGTCTCCAGAAAGATCGAAAAATCGCCGCTGCGGGAGGCCCTGCCAGTTGGGATAGAGGCTCACGTCGACGTTGTGGGTTAAGAAGCCCTCTGACTCGTTCACGTCGTAGGTGCCGAAGTAGGCGGCGTAGCCGGTGTAGGCCGCTCGGATTTCGTCGGCGGTGCCGACCTGCATGTCGTCGGAAGCAAATTCAGGGCGTTCTGCGCGCGCCAGCTGCACAGAAAAATTGCCGAGGGAATCGTAAATCAGGATACCGTTGGGGTCGCTACCGAAGGGCAGGCTGGC
>CAUZNX010000151.1:0-4684 GCA_963580905.1 Dehalococcoidia bacterium
GATAGGGCCGAGCCAGCTAGAATCGGTTGTGTTGCTGGCGCAAGGCTTATTTCCCGACAGCGGGGTTACCCATCTGCTAGACCTCGTTGGCCTGCCCAGGGTCGTGCACGTCGAGTTGTAGAAATCATTGCGCTGGCAAGAACATCGTGTTGTGAATTGGGTATTATTCCCTATTGCGTGCCTTGACACCGCACCTACAATTGACCGGGTTTGGTTACAGATCGCACGGAGGCCCCCAAATTGGCGAACATCGACTCGTAGCCCGACTATGACAAGCTGTTGAAACTATATGGCGAATCGATGCTCAGGGTCGGGCAGCTCGAGGCCCGCGTCGCTACGTTGAACGAGATCGACAGCTCGACTCAGGCAGACAATGGCCACAGCCGGGAGATTATCGAGCTCACCGAGAGAGTAGACGCTATTCACGGGCTCATCACTGGGATGTCCCAAGAAGCCACTAACACCGCAGACCTCGGTCCGGCCGATGGCCATGCGGATGAAATCGCGCAGATGCGGGTACAGATCACGAGTCTGGTCAACCAGCTCGACGGAGCCCGCAATGAGCTCAATGACTACCGTGCGCGGCGACGACGCCGCTCTCAAGCGCCTGAGCACACACCGTTGCTGCAGTCCATCGCCCGCCGACTCGGCATCAGCCGCCCCCAGCGAATGTAATCGACACCTGCCGAAACTCCTATTAGAGTAGTTACTTGGCCCACTGCCTGATTCCTCGCCCTCCATTTCCCGGACCCTCGTATATTGCTGTAGTATCGGTGCGTTGGCCGGGCGAGTGCGTCGGCTATCCAAATACCACGGCGGAGGCCCCGCATGTCTCAGTCGCAGACGGTCCGAAACCTCTCCCTCGGCGAGTATTTTCTTCGCAGGTACCACAATGTCGAAAGGCCATATACATTCAGCGCCACCACGAAGGACGAATTCGAGAGCTGGAAGGGGGCGTTTTCGGCCAGGCTGGCTGAGGCGATGGGGCCTCTCCCTGCGGCGTGCGACCTGGATCCGATCACCCTGGAACGGGTCGACGAGGGGTCGTATTGGCGAGAGAAGGTCCTGTTCAACGCCGAGCCCGACATGGCTGTTGTTGCATACGTGCTCGTGCCCAAGGACATAGCTGCCGGCGAGCGTCGACCCGCCATCCTGGCAGCCCATGGCCACGGGAACGGCAAGGACGATGTGTGCCGCATCGACCACGGCGAGAGCGACCGCGTCGACAAGATCGAGGAGCTCAACTACGGCTACGCAGTCGAGCTGGTAGAGAGGGGCTACGTCGTCATCGCTCCCGACTGGCGGGGATTCGGCGAGCGGCGGTTGGGAGGGAGCATCCCTCCCAGGGATTCCTGCAATGTCCTGTTCAATAAAGGCATGCTCTTTGGCGTCAATCTGCTCACACTCAACGTTTGGGACGCGATGCAGTCTGTGACATACCTGCAGTCCCGGCCCGAGGTCGACCCGGACCGTATTGGCTGCGTCGGCCTCTCCTACGGCGGCACGATGACCCTGTTCACGACAGCGATGGACGAGCGTATCAAGTGCGCGGTGGTCAGCTGTTACCTCAACAGCTTCGGCGCCTTCGCTCTCGGCCGGGGCAACTTCTGCGGCGCTCAGATACCGCCCGGCCTTCTCGCGGACGGCGACATTAGCGACGTGGCGTCTCTAATCGGACCGCGTCCCCTGCTTGTGGAATCGGGCATCCGGGACACCGGCTTCCCAATTGAGGCGAGTCGCGAGGCGGCGGCGGCGGTCAGACGTTCCTACGAGGTGGCAGGCGTCCCGGAAAAATTCGACGTGGACGAGTTCGACGGTGGCCACCAATGGAGCGGACTCAAGGCCTACGATTGGCTAGAGAAGTGGCTGTAGGGGCAGGTCTGTGACCCGCCCTCTCTTGCGGCACTGTCCGCTATAGCAGCTGGTCAAGCGATTGGATGATGCGGTCGGGGACGATGTCCATGTTTGCAGGCACTCCCGCACCGTACCGGTCGACCCACACCGCGTGAATGCCGAGTCGCTGCGGCCCCGCGACCTCCCATTCGATGTTGTCGCCGACACACCACGTGTCTTCTGGTGTCGAGCCGAGGGCGGCCATTGCGGTCTCATACACAGCTGGTTCCGGTTTGCCAAAACCAAGTTCGCCTTCGATGAAGATATGGTCGAAATAGCGCTCCAGCCCGAATCGCTCGATCTTTCGTCTTTGTCCCGCTCCATCCCCATTCGTGATCATCGCCAGAGCTATGCCTGCTTCCGTGAGTTCCTTGAGGCACTGAATGGTCTCGGGGAACAGGACGATGGTCTTTTCGCGAAGCCTGTGAAAGCGTTGCGCTATTTCCAGGGCCAGGTCGGGAAGGTCGAATCCGAGTTCAAGCAGAGATGTGTGGACGATGGTCTGGTGGGCTGCGATCGTGTTGGCTCTGCCTGTGCGATGGCGATCGGGGTCGGACCAGAACCAGCCACGGGTACGGGTTATCGCATCATTGAGATTGCTGGCGTCCAGCCCTGTGACTCGCGGCTCGACCTCTTTGCAGACAGACCGCCAGGTGGGGGCAGCGCCGGAGGTGTAGTCGATCAAGGTATCGTCTAGGTCGATCATCATGGCACGGGGGGTGTTCATGTGAGGCGGCGTGCGGGTGCCTATGATACTCCCATCAGTGAGGGCGTCATCCGAAGGGCTCCTAAGAAAGGACCCTAGTTCAGGCCAAGCTGGAAGTGCTTGCCCTCGGTCTTGATGGACGGTGCGAGGATGATATCGGCTTTGTGCATGTCCTTGATATCGGCTGCCCCGACCATCCCCATGCAGATCTCCAGCGCCCCGATGAGGTTCTGAGTGCCGTCGGTCTTCGAGGTCGGGCCGAACAGAATCTTGTCCAGAGAGCCCTTGACCCCGACACTAACCCTGACACCCCGTGGAAGCGATGCGTGAGGGCTGGCCATGCCCCAGTTGAAGCCATTTCCAGGCGCCTCTTCGGACTGGGCCAGCGGAGTGCCGATCATTATCGCGTCGGCACCGCTAGCGAACGCCTTGCAAACGTCCCCACCGGTTCGAATTCCGCCGTCAGTGATGATTGGAACGTACTTGCCGGTGCGCCGGAAGTACTCTTCCCGCGCTGCGGCGCAGTCCATCGTGGCTGTCACCTGTGGCACTCCGACGCCGGTCACCTCGCGGGTGGTGCACGCAGCTCCGGGGCCAACGCCGACCAGAACGCCGTCGATGCCTGTTTCCATAAGTTCCAGCGCGACATCGTATGCGACGCAGTTACCTACGATCACCGGGACACTCACCGTTTCGAGGAACTCGGAGAATACCAGACCGCGGGCGCTCTTGGAGAAGTGGCGAGCTGTCGTTACGGTCGACTGGACCACGATCACGTCTGCGCCTGCCTCTACAGCCAGCGGCGCAAGTCGTTTTGTGTTTGCGGGTGTGACGGAAACGGCGCACTTGGCGCCCTTCGACTTGATCTCCCGGACTCGATCTCCGATCAGATTTTCCTTGATCGGAGCCGCGTAAGCCTGCTGCATGACCGTGGTCGCGTCTTCTTTGGAGGCGCTTGAGATTCGATCAAGTACCTCGGTCGGATCGTCGTATCGGGTCTGCACCCCTTCGAGATTCATCACCGCAAGGCCGCCCCGCTTGTCGAATTCGACGGCGAAGCTCGGCGATACAATGGCGTCCATGGCCGAGGCCAAAACGGGCATTGCCATAGTCATGCCGTTAATCGAGAACTCCCGGTTAACCGAATCGGGGTTGATGGTGACGACTCCTGGGGAGATCGCCACATCGTCGAATCCGTAGGCCTTGCGAATCTCTTTGAACTGGGGTACGGACATGGCTTACCTCTTCCATGGGGATAGGCGAAATTATATGCGAGCGCGAGGGGTCGAGTCAAGGACTCAAGCATAGTGTGACTCTACACCGTACGTGCCTGTAACATGCGGCGTAGGGCAAATGTGATCCTAGCGGAGGAGAGCCGTTTGCGAGGCAATTTTTGGGTCTGTCGCGGCGACGCCTAGCCGCAGTCCAAAACGCCCTCGTGTATCATCAGGTAGTGGCGGTGTGGCGCACGCCTGGTGTGCCCCATGCGTGTACATAGGAATAACCTTGTTTATCGGGCGCACGTATCAGAAGGGCAAGGGTTGACGGGACCAGATGGGTAATTTAGAGCAGTCGATTAAGAACCTCGCCAGGGAGATCGGTTTCGATGTCGTGGGCATCACGACCGCCGACGCCTTCCCTCGTGACGAGGAGGCGGCGCTCGACCGCATTTCGAAGGGGCTGATGGACGGCCTACACTGGTACACCAAGGAGCGTGTCCGCAAGGCCAACCGACCCGCGTTGCTAGTTGAGGGCGCGCGCTCCATCATCTCCGTTGCGATGAGCTACAACACCGGTGATCCCAGCCCTGGAGAGCCGGGGCCAACCGGCAAGATCGCTCGTTACGCATGGGGCGACGATTATCACACCCTCATGAAGGAGCGACTTCGGAGGCTGGTCGAGGGCCTCTCGGAACAGGTTGGCTACCCAGTGAAGTCCCGTATTTTCGTCGACGATGGCCCCATGAATGATCGGGCCGCCGCCGAACGTGCGGGCGTAGGTTGGTTTGGTAAGAACTCCAATGTACTTACCCCGAGCCACGGCTCCTGGGTTCTGCTCGGCCAGGTTATCACCGACCTGGACCTG
>CAUZNX010000152.1:0-4666 GCA_963580905.1 Dehalococcoidia bacterium
CAGCCAACGAGTTGGACGATGTCTACAGGCCGGAGCGTGCCCGTGAGGTGACGGAGCGCATTTACGAGACCACAAGCCGGGTGATCGCCACTTCACGCGAAGAGGGCGTGCCGACCTATGTTGCTGCTAACCGTCTCGCTGAGAGGCGTATCGAGTCGGTGCGGGCGCTGCGAGGGATTTATCGTCAGGGATAGGGTTTTGTAGGTGGGCGGCGTTTATTTGTGGCGGTGTTAGGGCGGGTCATAGACCCGCCCTTTTTTCGTGGTGGCTATTTCGGCAGTAGGCGTTTTGAGATGATTTCGCGCATCATTTCGGAGCTTCCGGCTGCTATTGTCCAGAGTCGGTAGTCGCGGGCGAATCGCTCGACGGGTGTCTCTCGGACGTAGCCGTAGCCGCCGTGCATTTGGACCGCTTCGTAGGCGATTCGGTTGGCGGCCTCGGTGGCGAACAGTTTGGCCATCGACACCTCGGTTACGCAGTCTTCTCCATCCGCAAACATTCCGGCGGCGTGGTAGGTCAGTTGCCGTGCGGCCGCAACCTGGGTAGCCATGTCGGCAATGCGGTGCCGCAGCGCCTGGAACTCGGCAAGGTCTTTGCCAAAGGCCTGGCGTTGCCGCAGATACGATCGTGTGTCGTCGAGGGCTTGCTGTGATGCTGATACGCTGAGGACTGCGGCCAGGAGCCTCTCTCTCTGTAGGCCGGAGGCGAGCTGGTAGAAGCCACGGCCCTCTTCGCCAAGGAGGTTTTCGGTGGGGACGCGTACCTCATCGAAAACCAGTTCGGCGGTGTCTGAGGAGAGCATGCCAGTCTTGCGCAGTTTTGTTGCAACGGTGAGGCCGGGTGTGCCCGCCGGGACCAGGAACTGGGACAGCTGGGCGTGAGTGGGGCCTTCCTCGCGGGACCTAGCGGCCACGAAGTACAGGTCACCGTAGACGCCATTGGTGGTGAAGGTCTTTGCGCCGCTGATGACCCACTCGTCGCCATTATGCCGCGCCCGGGTTTCGATCCCGGCCATGTCCGAACCGGTGCCCGGCTCGGTGATCGCAAGGGCGCAGACGGTCTCGCCGCGAATGATGCCTGGCAGGTGGCGGGCTTTTTGTTCCGGGGTGCCGATGCGGGACAGCCAGGGCGAGGACATGTCCGTATGGACGATGATGCTGAAAGCCACGCCCCCGGCTCGACACCGAGCCAGCTCTTCGGCCAGGACGACCGTCATCCAAAAGTCTGCGCCACTTCCCCCGTAGTCCTCCGCGTATTCGACGCCAAGGAAGCCCAGTTCGCCCATTTGCTTGAACAGGGAGCGGGGTACGAGGCCGTCTTCTTCCCACTCATCTACGTGGGGTGTGATCTCTGCTTCGACGAAACGGCGAAGTGTTGCTCGAAATAGGTCGTGATGTTCTTTGAAGGGTTTCATTTGCTTGTTGTCAGTTGCTCGTAGGCGGTGAACGGTGTTCCCTTGTCGATACTATTGGGCTGCCGAAATATACGGTTGGTTCTATCAACGCTCTCCTTCCGGAAGAAGAGGAATGTAGTGTGTGAAGGACACCCTCACGCACCCGGCAAAGGGGCTCGGCCCCTCTGCACGCCCCGTAGTTAGCTGAAATACACCTCTGGTTCGATCAATACTCTCCTTCCGGAAGGAGAGTATTGTAGTGTGTGAGGGACACCCTCACACACCCGGCAAAGCGGCGGGGGCCCTCTGCACACCCTATCATCAGGAACCTGTTATTGGTCGCGGCGGCGTAGTTCGTTGCGACGTATCTTGCCGCTGATGGTTTTGGGCAGGTCGGCCATGAACTCGATTTCTCTGGGGTATTTGTAGGGGGCTGTGACGTTTTTGACGTGATCCTGCAGCGCCTTTACCAGGTCATCGGTTGGCTTGTTAGTTTCGGTTAGCACGACGAATGCCTTGACGATGGACCCTCTTAGAGGGTGAGGCTTGCCTACAACGGCAGCCTCAGCGACGGCTGGGTGTTCGAGCAGCGCCGACTCGACCTCGAAGGGGCCAATACGGTACGAGGCGCTGATGATCACGTCGTCGGCCCTGCCAACGAACCAGAAGTAGCCGTCCTTGTCACGGCTCACGAGATCGCCGGTGTAGTACCACCCGTCGTGGAACGCTTTTGCGTTGGCTTCTGGATTTCGCCAGTACTCGGGGAACAGGCCCACGGGCCATTCGGGCTCCGTCTTGACCGCTAGTTCGCCCTCTGTGCCATCTGGCAATTCGTTGCCTTGCTCGTCGACGACGGCCATGTAGTAGCCGGGTGCCGTGACTCCCATCGAGCCCGGTCTGTACTCCATGCCGGGGAAGGTGGCTGCGAGCAGTGTGGACTCTGTCTGACCGTAGCCTTCCCAGATATGGTGCCCGGTGCCCTCGCGCCACGAGTCGATCACCTCGGGGTTGACGGCCTCGCCTGCGCCTATCGTGTGCCTCAGGGCCTTTGGCTTGAACTCGGTCAGGTCCTCCAGAACCATCATGCGGTAGACGGTGGGCGGGGCGAAGAATGTCGTTATGGGGAATCTTTCGAAGATGTCCATGGTCTCGCGGGCGCTGAACCTGCCGCGCTGGTCCCAGATGAAGACCGCTGCACCCATGTTCCAGGGTGCGTAGAAGCTGGTCCATGATGCCTGGGCCCAGCCGGTGTCGGCGAGGGTCCAGTGGAGGTCGGTAGGCCGGTTGTCGAGCCAGAATTTGCCTGTGGCGACGTGACCGATCGGATAGGTCGCGTGGGTGTTGAGGACCATTTTCGGGTGGCCGGTGGTGCCGGACGTGAAATAGATGTTCAGCGGGTCAGACGAAAGGTTATTGGGGTGAGGCAGGTCGGGTGAGGCTGCGGCAAGCAGATCCTCGTACTCGTGCCATGGGCCCTTTCCGCCGACGACAACCACTTCTTTGAGGGTAGGGCAGTCGGCGCGGACCGCGTCGAGCTTTTCGTGGTTTTCGGGGTCGGTGATGGCGATGGTGGTGTCTGACACGTTTATGCGGTAGGCGATGTCCTTGGTGGTGAGCAGGGTTGTTCCGGGAACAGGCACGACGCCGGAGCGCATGCAGCCCAGCATGACCTCCCACCACTCGACGACGCGGTGCAGCATTATGAAGACGCGATCACCGCGTTTGGCACCGAGGGCGGTCAGGGCGTTGGCGACGCGCTTCGAGCGCTCCGACATCTCGGCGAAGGTGATGCTGCGGGTGGTTTGACCATCGGGAGCTACCCACACCATCGCGACCTTGGCGGGGTCTTTGCCCCACTCGTCGAAGACCTCGTATGCCCAGTTGTATCGTTCAGGCACCGTCTGCTGGAATGTGCGGTAGGTCTCGGCGTAGTCGCCGATCTGGTAGGGCTGGCTCATCGGGCCGTCTCCGTCTCGACGGGGCCGAGCGCACCACCGGCGCGCAGTTTTTCGATGTCGGCACGGTCGTAGTTGAGTTGGGACAATATGGTGTCGTTGTATTCCCCGAGGGCGGGTGGTGGTGAGTCGGGGCCGACTTGCTGGCCCGACACCCGGAATGGCTGTCTGAAGAATTTGCCGAGTCCGAGCTCGGCAAACATGCCGCGGGCCTGGAACTGGGGTGAGTCGAATATCTCGTGCAATTCGTTGACGATGGCGGCGGGAACGTCGGCTTGTTGCAGGGTGTCCTCCCAATCGGCGGCGGTCCGGGTTAGGAGCGCGGCGTGGACTGCCGTAGCGATTTCCTCACTTCGGTCGAGGCGCTCCTGGAATGTTAGCCCGACCAGGCTGGATAGGCCGGCGGCCTCGCAGAATCGGTCCCAGAAGTGATCTTCGTGGACGATACCTAGACTAAACCAGCGCCCGTCTTTGCAGGGGAATACCCCGTAGTGGGGGATGAACGTAACGTTGGGCTTGATGTCCCTGGTCGCGCCTTCGGATAGGTTTCCGATCTCTGGCGCCAGCAGCGATAGGGCGGAGTCGGTCATGGACAGATCGATGTACGCGCCCTGGCCTGAGTGTGTCGACCCTGCCGCTGCGGCTAACGTCGCGATGGCGGCGTAGAGCCCTGAGACCAGGTCCGATACCAGGATAGGCGGTGCCCATGCTCGGCCTTCCACTGCTATCTGTGCGCCCATGTAGCCGCTGAGGGCGAGGTAGTTCACGTCGTGGCCTGGTCGCTGTGACCAGGGTCCATCCTGGCCGAAGCCGGAGATGGAGCAGTACACGAGCCTGGCGTTACTCGATGACAGGGTTTCGTAGTCGGCCCGAAGGCGTTTTGCTACGCCGGGACGCCAGCCTTCGAGCACGATGTCGGCGTCTTGCGCCAGGCGGCCCAGGATCTCGCGTCCGCCATCGGTTTTGAGGTCGAGGACGATGCTCTTTTTGCCGCGATTGATGCCCGTCCACATGCCGGGGCTGTGGCGTAGCGGGTCGCCGCCAGGTGGTTCGATCTTGATTATGGTGGCACCCAGGTCTCCTAGGACTGTGGAGCAGAAGGGGCCGGGTACGTTAACCGTCATGTCGATGACGGTCAGGTGACCCAGGGGTTTTTCGTAGGGGACGTTGGGCATGATATGGCTCTGGCGGGTGGGTCTTTGAATGGGACCGAGTGTAGCAGCGGCCACAGACACGGTCAACGTGAGAGGGGGAGTTAAAGGGTAGCTGCTGACGAAGGGCTTTGGCAATGTCGGAGCATCTCCACCCAACCAAGAAA
>CAUZNX010000153.1:0-4662 GCA_963580905.1 Dehalococcoidia bacterium
ACCCGGCCAGCCATGACAACATCGCGTTCGGCAAGCCCAATTCGGCACGCATGCCCAACGGCGAGATCATATCGAGCTGGTGGTGCACGCAGGCGTGCGTCACCCACGCACGTTTCGCCCGTCTCGCAGTCGAGTAGGCCAACCGGGGTTGTTTTGTAGAGGCGGGTCTGTGACGCGCCCTCCCTGGCTTGTAAGGGACAGTCAATGAACCCTATACACATAGGCACAATACGCCAGCTCTTCCTCGACGAGCACGTCGTCGACCGGATGGAAGACGTCCACCGTCAGTTCCACCGACCCGTACGGCACCCGGATAACCCCATCGTCGAGTCCGACCAGCCGTGGGAGCACGGCGGCGGGGTCTACCTCTACGGCGGCACTGTGACATTTGACCGGGAGGCGCGCCATTTCAAGATGTGGTACCGCGCCTCTTCTCCACTGCTGAGGACCGAAGGTTCCTCGTTCGACGTGGCGGAGGGAGGGTACAAGGCGTGTTATGCCGTCTCCGACGATGGCGTCCACTGGTACAAACCCGACCTGGGCCTGACAGAATTTACAGGCTCGACAGCCAACAATCTGCTTCCGCCATCGAAAGACGGCAAGGGGTTTATCCGCCGTCCGAACCTGATCAAGGACTACGACGAATCCGATCCAGGTCGCCGCTACAAGATGGTCTATATGGACAACATCGATGGCCAATGGGGCCTATCCAAGGGTTTTTCATGCGACGGCATCTCGTGGGAAATGAACGTCGGCCAGCCCCATCGATTCGAGAAGCCCATCGCACCCAACGGGGTGTTGTTTGGATGGGACGCCGGCAACGACGAGTTCGTCCACTACCACCGGAAGACCGGCAGGGTGAGGGCCGACGTCGATGGCAGGTTTGTGCGAACCAAGACTGCGGTCATGCGAACTTCCAGCCGCGACTTCGAGACTTGGGGCAAAACGCATGAAGTGCTCACGCGTGGCGAGGATGACCCGCCCGGCTGGAGCCCCAGCCACGGCATCGACCTGGCTGGAGTGCAGCTCACAGAGGACCTGTATATAGGCTTCGTCGACACCGTAACCCGCCACTTCGTCGAGGACGTGCCCAATAATGCCTGGGAGGGCGTCCACAGCAAGGAGTTCGCCGAGTACCGGACCGAGCTGATGGTGAGTCGCGACGGTCAGAAGTGGGACAGAGTCGCGCCGATGTGGGAGTTCATGCGTCGCGGGCTATGGGGCACATGGGACCGAGACCACGTCGGTGTCGCGAAGCCCATCGTGCACGACGACCAGATGCTGCTCTACTACCTTGGCAGCAACATTCCACTGGCGGCTAACCTGCCTGACCATCCACAGTTCCCCGTGCTGAACACGATCGTGGACGGCCAGCGTATGGGCCACGCGATCGGGCTGGCGACGATGCGGCTGGATGGATTCGTCTCGATGGACGGCTACAACACGCCCGGGACTCTGACCACCAGACCCCTCTCATCAAACGGCGACCGCCTCGTCGTAAACGCTCGCGCTCCGGAGGTCGCCTTCGACGGACAGGGTCCGAAGCCCCACGGCAGCCTGCGGGCAGAGGTTCTTGATTCGGGTGGTCGTGTAATAGACGGATATTCCGTAGACGACTGCGACCCGTTTACCGGTGACGACCTGCGCCACGTCGTCACATGGAAGGGTCGCCCACGCCTGCCTCGCCTGGATGGCGACCCATTCAGGCTCCGATTCCACCTGAGCAACGCCGCGCTCTACTCGTTCCAGGTCGCCGATCGCGACCCACGACCTGAAGACGTGGAATTGGCGGAGCCCGGTAGTCGGGGTGCTCCGTAGCTAGGCGTACATTTCGCGCAGTTGGCGGGCCGCCTCTGCCTCGTTCTTCAACTTTGCGTATGCCTCATCAAGAGGCGCGTACGCCTCCTTGCCAGGTGAGAAGCCGCAGTCCGGGTTCAGGCTGATCCGCTCAGGCTCCACGTACTTCATGGCCTCCTCGACACGGGCCACTATCTGCTCCGGCGTGTCGATTCCCTCGAACCGGCAGTCAACAGAGCCTAAGCCTATAAGCGAGTCCTCCGGCATCTCCTTGAGAATGGCGACATCCCCGGCGGCTGGTATTGAGAATTCCATGACATACTGGTCGACCTTGATCTTCTTCAAGGTTTCAACGATGGGCTCGTAGCCACCCTCGGCTCCCCATCCACCGCGGCCCCAGTTGCGCCTGCACAGGTGCATGGCCAGTCTTATCCCGTCCACCCCGTCGATCACCTCGTTGATCTTCGCAGCCGCAAGGTCCATCTCGTACTGCGGATCGTCGAACTCAGCCCGGTTATTCGGATCAACCAGGACGCAGAGGTGGGGCTCGTCGATCTGCACAACAGAGACGCCCGTGTCCCGCAGTGCCACCAGCTCGTCGTGGAGGATCGGCACCAGCGCGTCGATGAACTTGTCGCGTGTCGGATACGCCTTCGACGACCACTCCTTCTCCCACAGCCGCACCCCCAGCAGATAGGGCGATGGCAGGCAGACCTTGGTCATGCGGTCCGTCGCCGCCACCAGGAAGCGCGCCTCGTCGGCGACCAACCCCGGCCTGACGACCTCCATCGGCTCGGTGATGGTGATCCCCCATCGATGCGGGCTCTCGCGGTGGTCCGGTGCGAAACCGCTAGCCACATCGGCGATGATGTGGGTGTAGGCATGCCGACGCCACTCGCCGTCAGAGATTTGGTCCAGACCAGCTGTCTCTTGCAAGGCGATCGCGTAGCTGACAGCGGCGTTCACCTGGGCCGACCTTGAGGCGTCCGCCGACTCTTGGCCAGGGTTGTCCGGCAGCATGTCTATCACCGCCTGCGGGCGCGGCAGACTTCCGACGACCCCCGATGCAAACGGGATGTCCTTCTGGTTAGTGGCGCTCATAGCACAACTCCTTGTTCAGCAAATGAATCGGGTTCCTTTTCCCTACTGGGAGAAGGTCAGGACGTGGGGGATGTTACCGCGTGGCAAGCCGCTCGTCCACCTGTGACCGCGTCGGCAGATTCGATGTTCCCTGAGCCTCCACCGCGAAGCTGGCGACACAGCTGGCGAAGGTGGCCGCTCTCACAGGATTTTCCGTCTCCAGGAGCACCAGAGCAAACGCTGCGGCAAACACGTCACCCGCTCCGGTGGGGTCCACCTCCCTTGCGTCGAACCCAGGGATCGTGTGCCAGCGGCCCTTCGCGTGCAGCCTCGCGCCCTGCGACCCCTGCGTCACTACGAGGACCGGCACGATGTCTGCCCACTGCGACACCTGCCCTTCATCGACGATATCGTCTAACGAGACCACGGCGGCGTCGATATAGGGAAGTACGTCAAGGCCAGACCAGCCACGCAGTGTGACACGGCCCGTCGAGTCCCAGTGGCGCAACCAGCCCTGCACGGAGGCAACCACCAGAGCGTTCGGGAAAAAACGGGCGAGGGCGGCGTTAACCTCGCCCACCAGAGGGCCGAGAAGCACCGATCGGGCCCCTTTCCAGTCCGGTGGTACATCAGAGGGCGAGAGGGGCTTTGCAACGCTCTCAATGTGCTGGATGCGCCCTCCGGGGGCGTAGTCATTGTGAAACGCGGTGCTCTTGGCCGCCGTGACCACGTGGGTGTCCACATCTGGGAGGGAGCTTAGCAGGTCTGGGCCGGCACTTGTCACGATGGCAGGTACGCTGCCAAGTGCACGAGCGGCCAGGGCACCAAAGGTCACGGTGCCACCCGTGGTGAATCCGGATTCAAGCCGGTCGCGAGTCACATGGCCTATGGCTAGGAGATCTATGGAGGCCAACGGAGGCTTTCAGTCATGAGCGGACCGCCGCTAATCGATCGGTTCGATTACTACGCGCCGTCTGTCACCAACGCCATCGCTAACGGTATTGACGTCGGGATCGTCCGCCAGCGCCATATGTACGATGCGGCGTTCGTTCGGGGGCATCGGCTCTAGCGTAACTTCACGCCCGCTAGAAGCGACACGGCGCGCGTTTCGCTCAGCGAGGCTGCGAAGAGTCTCGTAGCGACGCTCCTGGTACCCCGACACGTCTACAAACAGGTTAACCCTGTCCCCGAGCCTTCGACTCGCGATGAAACTGACCAGGAACTGGAGGGCTCGCAGGGTCTCGCCTCTGCGCCCGATGAGCAGGCCGGAATCGTCGCCGTCGACATCGAAGACAGGCCCACCGACGTCCTCGCGCTCTGCGTCTACGAGTGTAATCGAAGCGGACACATCCATCAGCGAGATCAGGCTCTGCAAAATGTCGGTGGTAGCTACAACCGCGTCCGGTGGCTTATCGAGAACCGTAACTCGGACCTTCGCGGGTTCTCCGCCAATTCCGAGAATTCCGGTTTTGCCCTTGCTAACGACGTCTATTTCGACGTCCGGACGCTCGACGTCGAGCTCCTTTAGAGCGATCTCGATTGCCTCTTCGGGGGTTTTCGCTGTCGTCTCGATCATCCTCATTTGGCTCTTCCTCCTGGGATGGACTGGACAACGCAGGCGCAGATCCGCCGTCGGCCGCATCGGGGTCTGCCGGGGTCCGTCCGAAGTCGAGAAGGGTGGTGATCGGCGTCCAGCCTGTAATGAACCCTTGGACCACTATACCCACGATGTTGGATACAATCCAGTAAAGGGCCAGGCCAGCCTCGAAATTCAACGTGAAGAAG
>CAUZNX010000154.1:0-4662 GCA_963580905.1 Dehalococcoidia bacterium
CGGCAGCTCCCGTGACTGTATCTTTTCGAGGCAGTTTTGATGCCGTCTCGATAGCTAGAATATAGCAGGGGAGGGCGTCCAATGTCAACGTATTTCGCCACGGTATGAGCGGCTTCGGACAGGCGGCGAGAGGCAACACCAAATGGGCTTAGGATCGAGCGCCCGACCTTTGAACTACGATCCGCTGGAGTCGACTCCTGTCGCGGATATCGACACGCTTGCGACCGACGGTCACAGCACCACTCCGCTTAAAGCGATCAAGTGTATCGCTTAAGCTCTCGCGCAGGCAGCCAACCATATCCGCCAACTCCTGGTGAGAGGAACCTTCGACGAATCCAACGTCCTCTGGGTCTAGAAGCAGTAGCAGGCCCGCGACCCTCCCTGTTACGTCGTTGAAGGCCATCTCCTGGAGCGATTCCCTCGCCTTCTGGAGCCTTCTTGCCAGTACGTCCACCACCCTCACCGCGACCGTGGGGTGCTGGAGCATCAGCGCGCTTACATAGTCGCGGCTCATCACATGGACCACACTGGCCTCGTACGCCACCGCACCAGTGCCGGTCTGAACGTCGCCAAGAAGCGACATCTCGCCGAAGAACGCACCCTCGCTGATTATGCCCAGCGTCAGCCGCTTGCCCGACGCCGACTGTCGGTACAGCTCGATCCTTCCCGATCTCAGCAGATAAAGGTCCGACGGGCCGTCCTCCGAGGAGTAGAACGTCGTCCCCTTCGCCACGCTGATCGGAGGCACTTCCGCAACAATAGCTTCAAACTCGCCGTCAGGTAGTCCGTCAAAAATTTCAATTCCGCAAGATTCCAACACTGACCCCTCGTCGACGAGCAGTCCGGTCACGGAATTCTCGGTTTTACTCTCGATGATCATCTCCATGGCTACTCCTGTCGGCGACCTGTGACGTGCACTGGTTTCGTAGCATTCGATGCCCCGCAATTCCAGATGGATTCGGCGAACTGTATGCAAGACTACAGAACCGCCCAGAGTGGCGGGCCATCGAATGTAGTGACGGCAGCAAATCGCGAGTCGTCAGCAGACAAAATGTTCCCCAGAGGTGATTCATGGAATTGGACGTTGGAGCGGCGATAGTTGCAGGACTCGTGGGAGGCGGCGTAATGTCCGTTCTCCTCTATATGGGCATCGCGATGATACCTGCCCAGATGAAGATGAACCTGTTCCAGATGCTCGGAACGATGATGGTTCCGGCTGGCACGATGGCATACGTAGTCGGAGCAATGATGCACTCGATGATGAGCGTGGTCTTTGGGCTCATCCACGGTCTGCCGTACGTCGCATTCGACATCGACAGCGGCTTCTTCGGATGGGGCCTCGCTTTCGGATTCGGTCACTGGATTGTCACAGGCATCGGCCTCGGCATGCTCCCCATAATGCATCCGACGATCAGGCGAGGTGAAATCCAGGCACCTGGATTCTTCGCTATGAGCTACCCAAGGATGACCGCAATGGGATTCTTCATGCTGCATATCGTCTTCGGGGTCGTCACGGCCCTGGTCTACGACGGGATCATATAGAACGTCGATGCGTGTTGGGTCAATCTCAGCAGAAAGTGGAGGGCGAGATGGCCGACAGAGATTTCCCGTGATTTTCGAGCTAGCTGAGCGGCGAATAAGAACAGATGAGGGAAGGAGGCACATGTGACCAACGAAGCGCTGAGGGCGCAGGCCCGAACAACTGCGCCACAAATTAAAATAGCCGGCGGGCTCTGGATAGTGGCCGCGATGATAATCATGGTTGCCGCCATCGTCTGGATAGTGCTGGCGGTGATGGCAGGCGACTACTACTCCAATTCTAAGGCCGTGAGGGATGCCGACGAGGCGGGGATCCTGTCCCAGCTTGGGAGCATCAACGCAGTGAAGGCCTGGCTGCTGCCACTCTCCATTCTCGGATTGGCAACATATCTGCTGGGATTTGGCTTCGCTTTCGGAAACATACTACGGAACGTGAAGCTGAGAGGCGCCACCATGGCGGTCGCCCTGCCGGCAATCAAGAGGGGCGAAAAGTACTGCGAGACATGCCGGGACGTGAAGCCAGTACACGACCACTAGCAGACCGGCGAGGCTCCAAGCACCCCGGTCCCAGTATTTCAGGATGGAAACAATGGCAACTATCGCAAGTAACGCACCAGGCGATGTAGTGATCTCATCATCGGACCTGCCGGTTGAGGTAACCGGTATGTAGGCGATGGCAAGCAAGATGTGGATCCCATTCATTGCCATGGGGTTCATGATCGTGGTCGCCGCTTTCGTGATCGGCATCATCAATTCGTCAGTGGCAGGAGAGTACTTCGAGTCGTCGAAGGTAATCCGTGAGGCAGCTACGACGGGCTCCGACCTGGCGACCAAAAGAGCGTTTATCGAGTCGGTCAAGGCATGGCTACCGCCGCTCAAGTTCCTCGGCATGGGCATGCTGCTTGGCGGCGTGACGTTCCTACTGGCAACTATACTCGGCGCTCTTCGAGTAGGCGGCGGCAAAGTACAGGAGGCCCTCGGGGTCGAGGTCAAACTGGTTGAGCCGCCTATCACCGCCAAGGTATTCCCAATGGTCATGATGATGGGAATGATGGTGCTGATGATCGCCGTCGTGGTCGGAATCATAGAGGGGATCCAGCCATACGACTATTGGAACCACTCGATCGCCACTCAGTTGAACCCCGCTGAAGCAGGCTCGGCGCTACTGGCCGACCTGGGCACAATCAGCGCAATCAAGCTCTGGCTCGAGCCGCTCAAGTTCGTCGGAATAGCCATGCTTCTGTCGGGCATCGGCCTGGCGCTGGCAACCATCGTCTGAATTCTGAGATGGCAGGCCAACCGGCTTTGGGACGTGCTATCCTAGTCGAACGAACCTGACCTAAACGCAAAGAAGGCGTGATCACCGTAGCGATCACGCCTTCTTTGCGCTTGCTATACGTTGGCCAGCTTGATCGACCTGCCGCCGATTTGCCACTCCGCGACATACAGATTGCCCCGCGCGTCCACAGCCATTCCATGCGGACTGTTGAACTTCCCCGGCTCAAGCAGCGCAGTCCGTACGCCCTCGCCACGCTCGTTGTGGTTGTTAGGACAGCCGGCTACGTCAGCCACCGCACCGTTGTCACCAGCAGTCCTTCGAGGCTCAGTCCTCGACCACAAAGTGAAAAGCCACAGGACACACTACCAGGAACACCGCGTCGAAGGCCGCCATCAGGGGCAACCACGCCGCGAGGTCGGTCAACTCTTGTTCGCGCAGGACGAGTCCGGTTGTCTCCACCGCTGCAATGATGATTGGTACCGCCGCCGGCAGGAATAGCAGCGGCAGCATCACTTCTCTTGCCCGAGTACTCACAGCCATAGCCGAAAACAGAGTACCTATGGTCGAGATGCCGAGGGTGGCCAACATCGCTATTGGAAGTAACTCTGGCTGCCATAATGGGAGGTTGAACAGCACGGCGAACACAGGGAACACCATCAGCTCAACAAGCATCATGAACAGGAAGTTCGCCAGCATCTTTCCAAAGAATATGGCGTCCCGCGATACCGGAGAGAGCATCAGCCCTCGCAGGTTGCCGGAGTCGCGCTCCAGGCCGAACGATCGTGTCAGGCCCAGTACGCCGCCGAATATATAGGCGATCCAGAGCACGCCGGGGGCGACGATACCGACATTAGCAGGTGATGGCTCGATGGCGAAGTTGAAGACCACGATCACCAGAAAAGAGAACACCAGAACCGAGACAACGATATCCTTTGTTCGGAGCTCCAGCAGGATATCTTTCCAAACCAGCGCCAGGATTGGCTCCAGGTACGCCCTCATTGGCCCGGCCCGGTGTGCTCGGCGTAAAGGCGTCTGATTGCGTCAGGGTCCGTATCCCGACCAATCGGCTCCGTGTGAGCAATAAGGCCCTTAGCCAGGATTGCGACCCGATCGCCCACCGCAGCAGCCCGCTCCGGGCTGTGGGTTGTGATGAGCACCGACCGGAATGACGTCTCCGGGTCTCGAATCAGCGTGTCGAGGGTAGTCTGTGACTCCTGGTCGAGGCCGGACTCTGGCTCGTCCATCAGGAGAATTTTCGGGTCGTGTAGCAGCGCCCGCGCGATGGTGAATCGCTTCTTTAGGCCATGGGACAGCGTCCCGACCCGCTGGTGGAGCCGCGCGGAAAGGCCCAGTCTTTCGGCGGCAACCTCTATTCGTTCATCCGCTCCGTCGAGGCCGAACATCCGCGTCACGAATCGTAGGTTTTCGTACCCGGTGAGATCGTCGTAGAGTAGTGGGTAGTGGGTAACGACGCCGATCTGGCTCCGCACCTGCCGTCCAAGCTTGTAGGGATCGAGACCCCCGACTCGAACACTGCCACCATCGGGTCTGGTCAGTGTCGCCAGTACGCGCATCAGGGTCGTTTTTCCAGAACCGTTGGATCCTAGGACGATTACTACCTCGTCCCATGGGACATCAAGGTCCAGGCCCCTGAGGACCCCTGCGCGCCCGTACGATTTGTGCAGTCCTCGGGCGGCTATGGCTGGAGGGCGTTGAGAGGGGGTCTGGGCCATCTTTTTTGTTTGTTACCCCTGGAAGAACGCGAGAGTCGCAATCTCTACGACCGACTGTAATGTATTATATAGGTTCTGATCGGTGGACCAAGGTGTCTCTGGAGTGGGAAC
>CAUZNX010000155.1:0-4649 GCA_963580905.1 Dehalococcoidia bacterium
CGACAGGTACCACACGAATTTCGCGTTGATCACCGTCAGGTTTAGCCGGTAGTCGGCGGTCCCAAGTACATCCCAGCCCTGCCCAAACGGGTCCGATGCCAGCGGTATGATGAACTGTCCCTGGATCACCAGCAGCGAGATGAAGTGGGCCATGTTGTACGCCAGGGCTATCGGCACAAGCGAGAACACGAAGGTCCGGGCCACCTCCTGAACCGATGCCGGCGTACCAGAGAGTCGCCCGACTCCCCACGAAAAACCCAAGTACACCACCATGAAGGCCAGAGGCACTAACAACAGTCCCAGCGTGTTGACGGCAGACGTCGTGTTGCCGCCGAACGTTGAAATCGGTGAGTAGACAAGGTTCTGGAAGTCTAGCCACAGAGGCGTCTCGGATAATCCGTCGAACGTCACCGTGGCCAATGCCAGCACAACAAAACACGCTGTGGCAAGCGACACACGTTTTGGAAGCGTGAGACCGACTCCATAGGGCCGTAGGTTCAACTCCCGGTCCACTCTCGCGGCTCTCTCGAAGCAGGAGTAGCAGTCGACGCACTCCTCGTCGAGACGGCAATCGGATTCGCAAGAACCGCACACTCGGCGATTCGCGACCCTCACCTCCGTGGGCGAAAATCGCGAGAAAAATCCGAATAGAACGGAAAATGCCTCGCCTCTTGCAAGCCACCTTTGTTTGCCAAAGGCCGCCATGCCGGCCCAGGTGACGATGGAGTAGAGCACGATCATCATGCCCAGGTTGAACGGCTTTGCGGCACTCGGGTAGGCGTTTTCCGCCCAGGCAAATGCGAGAAACGCCAACAGGGCCGGCCACATGTCCCATCGAGACGGGTAGGCGAAAATCGCCGACCCTCGACTGCCCCCCGCCAGACCTTGAACCCAGTCGTAAACGATCGCCCAGGGGTTCAGTAGTCTCCACCAATTCCCCAGAAGGGCGGATGCATAGCCCATCCCAACCCACCAGATAACCCATACGAAGGTCGGGGTTAGGTTCTCGAGGGGCCGATCAATGCCAAACAGCGCGGCTCCGACGACGAGTCCGAACAGTACAACGGACGCGAGCCTGACAAGAAAAAGCAGGATCGGACTCGCAATTACGACATCCAGTAATGGAGTCCGCAGCAGGTTGTAGCGGGGATACCTCATGCCACCGGACCCACTACGGACAAACAGGCCAATCACCACGAAGGAGAGGGCGACTGTGGCCGCCGCACCAACAACAAAGAGGTCAAGGGGGACCGGCAGGTCGTACCGCTCCCCGAAGCCGTGGGCATAGGCCGTCCCCACGGCCAGGCCCACGAAAGCTATCGCCAACAGAACTGAGCTATATATTTTCATGGCTGCCCTATCTCGGGTGGACCTCTAGGGAACCCAGCTGGATTTCATCTCCTTCTCCCTCGTCGTGATCGTCCTTCATCTCCGCCATCCCTTCGCTCGAGGCCGCCATCATGCCGCTGATAACCATTGCTTGCGTATCGTCGACGTTAGTCCAGACTACTGTGGTGCCCAATCCCACCGACACTACAGAGGGCTCGAAGGAATCCGCGCCCATATTAATCGAGACTATTGCCTTGGATGCCTCGTCTCCATCAACCGTAATCGAACCTTTGACCTCGTGGTTCATGTGGTTGTGGAAGGGTATTACCATCCCTTCATGATCTTCGGATAATTCAAAACGGAAGCTTTCGCCTTTCGCCAGCAACCCCGACTTGAAGATGGCGCCATGATCCTTTTCGTCCATGTGGTCGGCTCCATGTAGAGTCAACTTGAAGGACCCGGTAGCATCGGCTTTGAACACTACTATGGTCTCCTCGTCGGGGCCGACATCAAACTCCTCGTCGTAGCCGTGGAGATGGACCGATCCGCGCTCATCGGATGCAACGCTAAGGGTCACCGTATCGCCTTGATCGACCTTAATGACAGGCGGATCCAGGGTCAGGGCTCCATGTTCAATCGACAGCTCAAAGAGACGGTCCTCCGGCTCCGAAATGCCGCACGCAACCATGGCCATAGTGGAAACCGCCACCGCCATAAGCAGAATGGATATAAATTTGGTTTGTTTTTGTTGGTTCAACGGATTCTCCTAATATGTCTCAAGGGATCAATGGGCCCGACCTCTACCCGAAACATTTCGTTGCTGCTTCAGGAATACGCGGACCGAAAGACCTAGGACCAGCAGGAACGCCACTAGCCCAACAATCGTCAGTATTCCGGCGATTGGGCTTACTGACGTCACCTCGATTTCAATCTCGGTGCTGGCGTCACCCAACTCACCGCTGACGTCGATTGTGAATTTCCAGGTCCCTACCCTGTTGACAGAGGTGTTGATATCGTAGAAAGTCCGGTCGAGCGGATTCTTTTCGGCCACAATTGGACCGAGGTCAGGGACCTCCGACCCGGGGCCAGCCCCGACGACCGAGACCTCCGCATCGAGTAGATATGCGCCACTCGACTCGTCCGAGACGCTTATCGTTAAGTGGAGATTGCCGACTACCGGGGTCTCCGGTATGGTGCCGATGGCCAGTGTGTACGGCCCGGCGCTCTGAGTGACGAAATTCTGCACGCGCCCGTTCGCGAACGCGGGAACTGACACGAGTAAGAGCGCCACAGAAACGGCCAAACCACTCAACACGGCAAGTCGGGCGTGGGACATCAAAAGTGCATCCTCCCCTGGTATTCTCACGGCATGGTCCGACACATAGTGCAGGACAGACACCGCGAGGCGAAAGAAGCTAGAGGGCTGTGTCTAGGAGAGGGCTCGGGGAGGTTTGGCAGGTGGAGGGATATTTTGCCCCGTCATCGCAGCCATTGGATGCGATGGCAGGATCAACACAGAGGTAGGCCCGTATTGGAGTACTGCAAGCAGGCTAGTGGCGTCACGGGGTGCGTCTTGGCCGACAGCTAGCCCACTATCATGATTGTACAGAGTAGCCGAACCCTCACCGTCTTCGGTATCGCCAGTCAGAAGGTGAGAGTGCTGGCCGTCGACCGCATGAAGATGATCGCTAACCAACAACAGGTGATTGTGGCCGGGCTGCCTGTCCGCAAAGTGATGGTCCACCAGAGGGCCGACGGTTGGCACGATCAGCCCTATCAATAGGATGATGGACGGCAGGTACGTCACGAGCCTGTTCATTACACAATATTGTACCAGTCCATAACGTTGCTGGTCGGTTACGAGCCATCGGGCGCGGCCAGCGCTAGGCCGAACATCGAATCCGTGTGCCAGGCATCCAGCCTCATTTTCGCCTCTTCCAGCATCCCCTGTGCTCCGCTGCGCGTGAATTTGTACAAACTTTCGGTCCAAATCGTCTCACCGGGCTCCACCGTGATCGCGATATCCCCTGCCCCAAGGAAGATTTCCTGCCGCGTCTCCGCTATGAGATGCATCTCGATGCGGGCATCATCCTCGTTCCAAATCGCCTGGTGCCGAAACGCCCCGGGATCAAAGTTGGCGTCGACCATCCGATTGACAATTTTCAAGATATTTCGGTTGAACTCCGCGATGATCCCCTCGGCATCGTTATAGGCCGCCTCCAAAACGTGCGGCTCTTTCTTGAGATCCACCCCTAGGAGAAAACGATCACGCGGTCCGAACAGCGTACGAACATTGGCAAGGAAACGCCTACGAGGCCAAGGATCGAGGTTGCCGATGGTGCCGCCAAAGAACACAACGAGGCGTCGCCCTGGGCTCTGCGGCAATAGAGATAGGTGCTTTTCAAAGTCGCCGACCACACCGCGGGCATCGATGCCAGGGTACGCCTGTCCAATGGTCTCTACAGCGGTCGTCACCGCGCCTCGGTCTATGTCGAAAGCCGTGTAGCGAGGTAGCTCAGTCTGCGAACAGGCATCCAGTATTTGTCGTATTTTCTTGGACGAACCCGTACCTAGTTCGAGAACCTCTTGCGGTGCAACCTGCCTCACTATCGTGTCCACCGTCCGCTCTACAAGCGCGTTCTCAGAGCGTGCCAGATAGTAATCCGGTAGCTGCGTGATACGCTCAAACAGAGATGAACCCATGGAGTCGTAGAAGTACCTTGGGGAGATTTTTTTTTGCTTCGCTGTGAGCCCTTGAACGATGCCGGGTACCGCACCTGCCAAGGGTCCACCCTCTACGGCGTCCAACACACTCCCAGGCTTGCCTTCATCCTTTGGAGGTACGGCTACGGGGCCGTTGAGCGGGATCAGCTGACCTTCCGGGCCCGTCAAAGCTCGTCTGCCAGGCGGATACCGGAGAACTGCCAGTGAGCGTCTGGTGGAAAGAAGTTACGGTAACTGGGCCTTATACGGTCGTCAGGGGTGACGCACGAGCCGCCCCACAGCACCATCTGGTTCACCATGAACATGCCGTTGTACTCTCCCTGTGTACCTCCAACGAGTCGGCACCCCTGGTAAGGGGCGTACGGACTCTGAGTCCATTCCCACAAATCGCCGAACATCTGCTGGAGACCATTGCTGCCGACGGGTACCGACACTGGATGGTAGAGACTCGACTCAAGGGAATTTCTTGATATCGGTTCTGGGCTGGCGTCGTTCATCGCCTGCAGCCCATAGTCCTCAATTTTCAGTGGAGCACAGATTTTTTTCTATGATCTGTCTCACCACCTGGTAGGCGGAGACTATGTACTGGGGTACGT
>CAUZNX010000156.1:0-4642 GCA_963580905.1 Dehalococcoidia bacterium
GTGCCGCATCCTTGACGTCGTTCTCGGTGTAGGTCCCTATGCCCAAAGCGAACAGCTCCAACAACTCGCGACCGTAGTTCTCGTTCACCTTGCCGTTGTGGTTGTCGTTGTTGTCGAGCCAGAAGATCATCGCCGGGTCCTTGGATAGCTCGACGAGAAGGTCTCGGAAGCTGCCCAGGGAGAAGCGGCGGAACATCTCGACCTGATTCAGGATGGACCGGGAGTTATTGGTCTTGGAGTAGGCGGTAGCAAAGAGGCTGTGCCAGAAGAGGGTTATCTTCTCCTCCAACGGATTTTTCGTGGTGATCATGCGATACATCCACTGAGCGGCCGCGCCATCTGGCCCTTCGTCCAGGGAGAAGTGCACACGACGGATGATGTCGTCTGGGATAACCTCGGGGTCGCCGGGGTTTAGAAGCTGCTCTACCCTGGCCTCATACCCACCGGCAACGTACGTCTCCAACTCGTCGCGGGTAGCCGTGAAGCCCGCGCGCCGCATAAGATGGGCCATCAGCGCGATTTCAGATGTGCTCATTATCTCTGCCTCCGAATAACAGGGGCTAGCTTTTGATCAGGTCGAACTGCTCGAAGCGTCCATTGACGATGGGCGCTGCCTCGATCTCGAGCCACTGCTCAAGAATCGAACTGTAGGTCATCCGGAAGTCGTTGTTATAGGCCAGGTCGCCTTCAATTTGATCCTTCTCTTCAAGAGACGGATACTCGCCGTACATCCCGCCCTTCACCGAGTTACCGATCAGGAAGGCGACGCCGCCAGAGCCGTGGTCGGTGCCGGAACCGTTGTCCTTGATCCGTCGCCCGAACTCCGAGAACATGAATATGACCGTGTCATCGTCCATACCGTGCTCGGCGATATCGTCCCAGAAATCACCCACTGCCCTGGCGGTATCCTGCCAGAGCAGATCGTGCTTGAATACCTCGCCGGAGTGCGTGTCAAAGCTGCCATACGAGGTATGGAAAATGCGCGTACCGAGCCCGGCAAACATAACGGTGGCCGCGTTTTTGAGGTCATTGCCGATAGGATTGTCGCCATACTCTATCGATGACTTGTACTTCCCTGTAGCTGTGCCCAGCAGGTCTGCGCCCTTGAGAGCGGAAGCGCCGGTTTGGCCCAGAAAATCCATCACCGCATCCTTGCCCTTGCCGCCATACATCTTGGCGAAGGAGTCGATGGCGAATTTCCTCAAGTACTCGTCTTCCATTTCAGGGAACAGGCCGTAGGTCTCCAGATTGCCAACAGAGGCGACAGGAACACCCTTCAAACCCATTGAGCGAGGCAGGCCACGCCCAAAATTGACTCCTGTGAGCACATTTTCAGCGGTGGGGTCAATGTCGCGAATGACGCGGCCCAACCAGCCCTCGGTGCCTATCTCTTCAGGCATCGCTGTGTGCCAGATGTCCATGGAGCGGAAGTGGGAGCGGTTGGGCTCCGGGTAGCCTATCCCGTGGATGATCGCAACCTTGCCCTCATCCCAGAGACGCTTGATCGGCTCAAGATCGGGACGGAACCCGATCTCGTCGTTGATCTTGAGTATCTTGTCGGGGTCGTGGGCTATGGTCGGCCTGTTGTCGTAGTAGAGGCCATTCTCATAGGGAACAATCGTGTTGAGATAGTCGTTCCCGCCACCGAGCTGCAGCACGACGAGGTTGCGGTCCTTCGCTCCCCCGTTTTGGCCGTTGCCTGATCCCATGGGTCCCTCCTGAACTGGAGTACAGACCCCCTTGGCCACAAAAAAGCAGTGAGGGGGGCTTGCATGATAATTTACCCCATCGCCAACTTAGGAACAAGGGGTAATCCGATGGATTCGGAGCACGGCCGGCCTACCTGCGGTATTCACCCGGAGCCAATATCCGCAGCACGCCTACTTGGGTGCGATGTCCCGTGACCAGATTGGCCCTCTTTCGGCGATGCGTCGATCGATGACACGACGCCTTAGCCGAATCAAATATATCGGAATGATGATTAGGACAATTATCCCAGCAGTCAGGCCGATCGCGAGCAGCGTCCGGGTCGTCTGTGGGAGCAGCCCTGTAGTAGGCACGAACGGCGGGTCCGGCTCTACACCGGCTCCGCGGTACACGCCTCCACTCGTACCGATGAATACCGTCGAGCCCGATTCGTAGGCCGGCGGCAGGGTTATCGCCATTATGGTCAGGCTGGTGAAGCCGGAGTTGACTGTCTCCCAGGTCTCGCCGCCGTCACTGGAATAGAACAATCCTTCCGATGCTGTCCCAATAAATATCACGTTGTCGATAGAGAATTGTGGCGACAGTGTGATCGCGTTGACCGAGGTCCCCCTCATGCGTCCAGCGGGCGGTAATAGCCACGTATCACCGCCGTCCAAAGTGAAGAACAGACCCGACGGGGTTCCGACATACACCTGGGAGTCCTCAGCAAACTCGGGCGAAATCGTAATCGCCTGGACATCGAGGACCGGAAGGCCCTTGTTGATCGCCTGCCACGAATCACCCGCGTTGGTGGATCTATAGACCCCGTCGGAGGTCGTCCCAAGGTACAGCGTGCGGTCAGATTCGAACTCTGGCGACAACTCCAACACCCACGCCGATACTCCTGACAGACCGCTTCCTATCCGCTCCCACGAGTCGCCGCCGTCCAGAGACCGGAACATCGAGGTCAGATTGCCAGCAAACACGGTCTTGTCATTTAAGAAGTCAGGCGACACCTTTATGGTGGTGACTGCGACGCCCTCCAACTCGCCTCCAAGCGACTGCCAGGAATCACCCCGGTTGAACGAGCGGTAGCCGCCGCGGGATGTGCCCGCGAATACGATGGAGTCACCTGCGAATCCGGGAGACAACGACAAGGACCAGACATCCGGCAGATCGAAGTCCTGCTCCGATTCAACCTGGAGTCCCACGTTGATCTGCTGCCACGAGTTGCCGCCATCTACGGATCGCAGTACTCCGTTGTCAGAGGATCCATAGAACACGGTATTGTCGGCAGCAAAGCTCGGGGACACCGAGACCGCTCGCGCTCGATTGGTCCCGATTCCCTTTTTAACCTGCTGCCAACTGTCGGCGCCATCGGTGGATCGTAGCACACCGCCTGAGCCCGTCCCAGCAAACAGGGTGCCGTCCTCTGCAAAACCAGGAGAAAGAACCAGCGCCCTGACGCGGTCGTCAGAGACGGCCCGCTCCTGATTCACCTGTCGCCAACTTTCCCCACGGTCATCTGATCGGAACAGCACCCCGAAGGTGCCGGCAAATAGCGTGAAGTCGGTGGAAAACATCGGCGACGGCACGATGGTGGAGGCGCGCCGGAAACTAAAGCCTTCATTTTTCGGCACCCAGGTTGAGCCACTGTCGGTCGAACGCAAGATTCCGTCGTCAAGGGTCCCGGCGAAAATCATGCGATCATCAACAAAATCAGGGGATGGAGTGATGGACAACACCGATACGTCTACCAACCCCTCAACCGGCTGCCAGGAGTCGCCGCCGTTGGTAGAGCGGAATAACCCACCTGTTGGCGTCGTGAATTCGCCGCCTGCAAAGGACCTCGCAACCTGGCTCTTGACGAGGCCGGCGTACATCGTGGAATCGTCAGCATAGGTCGGGGAGATCGAGAGAGAGAGAAGCAACGCCCCCGTCAGTCCCTTGTTTGACGCCGCCCAGGAATCGCCACCGTCGGTCGAGCGATAGATGCCGTCGGTAGTGCCCGCGATCAGCGTCGAGTCGCTCTCGAAGTCTGGTGATATTGCAAGAACCAGCACTTTCGGGTTTTCGAGCCCTTCGTTGATCTCGACCCAGGAGTCACCGCGGTCGACGGAGCGGAAGACCCCTACAGGGCTGCCAGCGAATATGGTCAAGTCTCGCTCGAAGTCTGGTGAGACAACTAGAGTTGGTACGGTTCGAGTAGTCAGACCCTGGTCTTTCTTATGCCAGGTCTCACCGCCATCCGTGGATCTGAATACGCCGCCGCCATCAGTGCCCGCAAAGACTGTCCGGTCTGTTTCGAAGCCGGGCGAGATGCCCATCACCCACACAAAGCCCCCCTCCGGACCAACGCGCTCCCAGGCGCCGTCCGCCTGAGCAAGACTCGAAGGCTGTAGTGCGGCGACAACGATGGCGACACTCGCCGCAACGACCATAGTCAATAACAACCGCATTGTCATATAGTCTGGTTTCCTCGGGGGCCGACTGGAGATACCATTTGCTAGGTGGCAAAGCTGGAACTAGCACATGAGTTACGAACTCAATTTTACCAAGCACTGTGGAGGCCGTCAAACGTGTTGGACACTTCGGCTAGGTATCGCCCGGCGGGAGCGGGTCAGTCCCAAGCGCAAGTCTTGTCGAAGTAGTCAGCAAATCAGTGCGCTTGACAAGCCCTCAGCGCAGGGATACGTTCTGTCGTGTGCAGCACGGTGGTCATTGGATGTCCCAGCGACCGGAGGTGAACCGGTGACTAAGGTACTGATAAACACCGACCTCGATGATGTTCTGATACAGCGGATTCAAGACGTCTCCGAGGAGGTCGAGATCATCACGGCATCGTCCGAGGGCGGAGCCCTGGAGATCATGTCCGAAGTCGAAGTCGTGCTGGGGGCGGTGCCCCCCGCCATGCTCGCCCTCGGGGCCCGCCTGCGTTGGGTACAAAATCTGGGCG
>CAUZNX010000157.1:0-4640 GCA_963580905.1 Dehalococcoidia bacterium
GGCTCGTGCGCCAGCATTTATGCGAATGGTCCACAGCCGCCGCATGTCGCCCTTCTTCTTTTTGCGATGGGCATACGAATACTGCAGGGCGTGGATCAGCGATTCGTGGGCACGCCTATACAACGTTCGCCTAACACCTTTGTGGCCCCTAGTCTGCTTCAGGAGCTTCTTGTGGCGCCGCCTTCTGACAGTGCCTGTTGCTACTCTAGTCACGTTCGTCTCCTAATCATCAACGGGAATTCGTTGAAAAACCTGAACTATCGGGGCGCTCCGTATGGTAGCAGGCGTTTGACCTGTCTCTCGGTGCCCTTACTCACTTCTAGGACCTTCTTGTAAAGCCGCCGGACGCTCTTGGGCTTTTTGCGTCGCAGGTGGCTCTGATTGCGCTTCATGCGGCGTAGCTTGCCGGTTCCGGTGGTCCGGAAGCGGGCTGCTGCGCCCTTGTGTGTTTTAAGCTTCGGCAACTGTGGGCTCCTTCTTCTTCACCGTCGGGTTCGGGGTCAGCGTCATGGTCAAAAAGCGTCCCTCGAAGGACGGATTCTTTTCCATGCGCGCATCTTCTTTCAGATCCTCAGCTACGAGCTTCAAGACCTTCATCCCAACATCGGGGTGGGTAATCTCCCTGCCCCGGAACATAACGCTTACCTTGACCTTCGCCCCTTGATCCAGCAGCCGTTTGACCAGCCGGGTCTTGGCGTTTCGGTCGTGCTCCCCGATACGGGTCTTGAACCTGACCTCTCGCAGCTCGTTGTTCGCGCCGCGGGCCTTGTTCTCCTTGCGAGCATCGCGTTCCCTGCGAGTGGCCTCGTACTTGAACTTCCCGTAGTCCATGATTCGGCACACGGGCGGGCGGGCTGCGGGCGCAACCTCCACCAGGTCTAAGCCTCGCTCTTCAGAAAGATCGATGGCCGAGCGTGTGGGCATTACCCCAAGCTGCTTGCCGTCCTCGTCCACGAGCCTAACTTCGGGGATACGTATCCGTGCGTTTATCCGATATTCTTTAGCTATGCCGCGACCCCTCGTTTCGTTTACCGTTCAACGAATCAAAAACCGTTACTTAATATAGCATATGGTACCATGCCGGGCAACAATGAATGCACCCGTTTCGCCGCAGTATACGGCCCTCGCGGGCATTTCGCCCGGGCAACGGCCGTCGCCGAGAAGTTTACCACCGTCAATCGTTCATTGTGTGCAATGGGAACATCGACTTATCCAGGGATGGTGAGGCACCGCTATGAGTCCACGTGAGATGTTTGTAAAGGACCTTGGCGAGTTCCAACTCATAGACCTCCTAGCCAGCACCTTGGGTGCTGAGCACGCCCCCAAGGGTAATAGCCAGCTCATGCTCTCGATTGGCGACGACGCGGCGGCCTGGCGTGGCTCCGACTCCACTACGGTCCTCACCACCGACACGATGGTCGAAGGGGTGCATTTCTCCCTGGACTGGACGGGCTGGGAGGCCCTGGGCTGGAAGGCGATGGCCACCAATCAGAGCGATGTCGCAGCTATGGGCTGCATGCCGATGTACGCCGTCGTAAGCCTCGGCCTTCGCGGCGACCTGCCCGTCGAGGGACTGGAGCAGATGTACCGAGGCATGGCCGCCGCCTGTGCGGCGAATGGCGGCGCGGTTGTCGGCGGCGATGTCGTCCGCTCCCCCACGTTCTTCGTCACGGTGGCCATGACAGGAAGCGTGGAAGGCGAAGGACGACTCCTGACCCGCGATGCGGCGAAGCCGGGCGATATCATCGCGGTAACCGGGAACCTCGGGTCGTCCGCGGGCGGGCTGCAAACTCTCAAAGACGGCCTTGTCATAGACGGCGAGATCGCAGCGCACCTGCGCAACGCACACATCCGCCCTTCGCCGAGGGTAGCCGAGGGCCGCGCACTGAGGGGTCTCGGTGTATCGGCTGCTATCGATATCAGCGACGGCCTCGTGGACGATCTCGGCAAGTTTTGCGCGGCCAGCGGCGTGGGTGCCGACCTGCGGGCCGACCAAGTCCCGGTCGACGACCGGCTAAAAAGCGCATTTCCCGACGACTGGCTCAGTCTGGCCTTGTCGGGCGGCGAGGACTACGAACTGGCGTTCACGGCCCCGGCCGAGACGGTGGCGGAGGCCAAAAGGATGCTAGACGCAACGGTGACCGCGATCGGCCAGGTGCGCGAGGGCAGCGGTGTTCGAGTCCTGAAGGACGACGGCGACGAAATTTCAGTCGGTCGTGGAGGCTGGGACCACTTCGGCTGATTTCCCAAATCCAGACTTGTGAGGCCCCCAGCGCTATCACCCATTTCGAAAAGGAGTCTGCTCGTGGCAAAGGTACCCTTGAAGTCGAGAGAAGACCTGTCCGAAGACGGTCAGCAGGTGTTTGACAAGATCGCCGGGACCCGCGGCAGGGCCCTGAACGTCTTCCGCGCGCTCCTAAACAGCCCCGATACAGCCAGTGCCGTGGCGGGCCTGGGAGAGTATATCCGCTACAACTCCAAGCTCGATCCGGCAGTACGTGAAACGGCGATCCTGGCGACGGCCAGGGAGCTGGGTGCCGAGTACGAGTGGGCCCACCACGAACCCGCGGCCAGGGAGGCCGGGGTCCGTGACGTGGTCATCGAGGCCATTCGAAGCGGCAAGGCGCCGATGGGACTGCCACCCAAAGAGGGGGTTTTCGTCCAAGTTGCGAAGGAGCTATGCCGAGGCACCGCGCTCACCGACAGGACCCACCAGGCAATCGAGCACCTGCTCGGGCCCGCCGGCACAGTCGAGCTGATCGTAATCATCGGCTACTACTCCATGCTGGCCCGTGTCATCGCGACACTGGACATCGAACTGGACGAGGGTGTCGCCAGTACCTGGTGAGGTCTCCCACCTACGGAGCAAACAAATGAACGACAAGCTGAAGCGGCTGGAGTTGGTGCGGAGTGCGTGGAATGCCTACCACCCCGACTACATGGAGTTCAATCTGCGGGAGACGCCCGATTTCCACAAGGATTTCGCAGAGGGAGCCGTTATGTTGGGCGACGACGTGACCGAAATTGCAGGAAACGTGGCAGGCAAGAAACTGCTGGACATCTGTTGCGCTGGCGACGCGAAACAGGCCTTTTCGTGGGCGAATCTGGGTGCTCAGGTTACCGCATGTGACATTAGTCCCGCCGCCATCAAGATCGCCCGGGAGAATGCCGAAAAGATTGGTTTGCCGGTGGCCTTCGATGTTGCCGACGCCCAGACCCTGTACCCGATTGGGGACGAGAGCTTCGACATCGTGTTCGCTACCTACCTGGTCTGGTTCGAGGACATCCACCTCGCTTCCCAAAACTGGTACCGGGTGCTGCGCCCCGGGGGGAAGCTGTTGATAGTTAACAACCATCCGGTGACGTACTGCCTGGATGAGGACGATGGACGAATCGTACCTGATCGGAGCTACAGCGATACGTCTCCCAGGTACTACGAATTCGACGGGACGCCGCTGGCCGACCAGCATGGCGGCTGGGGGCAGAGCAAGCCAATCGTTGAGTTCCACCACACCCTCGCCGAGATCATGAACGCGGCCATTTCTGCAGGCTTCCGGCTGGAGAGGGTCGAAGAGCCTCAATGGGAAGCAGAAGGGGCAATCGCAGGTCTGCCGGGTGGTTTCACGTCGTTGTGGCGGAAGTAGCGGACCGCCCGCACACTAGTTCGGCAATCATGTCACTCTTGCCTGGGGAAATAACCCTCTAGAAACGCCTGCAGCGTACCAGGCCAGACGGCCTGCGCCAGGTGCTCCACGCCCTTTTGGCTTCCCCACGAGTAGTAGAGGATTACCCGATCCTCGAACTCGCACAGATCGATGTCCGAGTTGTTGACGTTCACCGCCGTGGCGATTCTTTGCTGCTGCGCAGCGGTGAGTCTTCGATTTACGATGCGCCTATCCTCCGGCGAGAATCGCATTACAGGATTGAGTCCGCTGGACTCCCATCGCACCAGGTCCGGGGAACGTACGATGTGGGACTCGTACGTGGGGCCGGGCATTTGTTCCAGATAGATCATGTAGTAGTAGCCGTCGACGAAGCGGATGGCAGGACAGGCCGTGTATCGATCCCTGGAGAAAACGCATTCCGCGGGAAGCAGCGTCCAGTTGATTAGGTCTTGTGACTCGGCGAACCTGTTGGTGAAGGCGACGCCGACGACATTTGCCGGTTCGCCGACCTCCACGGCCATGATGAATCGATCCGGTCCCCGACAAACGGAGGTGTTATAGAGTTCCCATTGAGGTGAGATTAAGGCCTGGCTCGACTCCCAAGTCTCCAAGTCCCGTGACCAGAAAACCCGGACAGTGTCGCCGCCCCAGCGATCGACTCCATAGACATACGCCGTGTCACCCTGCACAAACGCGCTGCCAAGGTGGTAGCCGGCCGCAAAGGCGGAGGTCGGCTGCCCCGACGCCGCATCGACGAACCGAAAGTTGGACTCACCCGTCTCGTTGGCGTGGTAGTCGGCCCGGACGTACTCAAACCTGTACAGGCGATCTCGAAAGACCACAGGAGCTGTCTCGACCATGTCGCAATCGAGTGTCCCCAGCTTCTCGATCTGAGGTCGCGCAGTCGACATGTGATTCTCCCCCTACAGCTTCAGCAGGCGCTGGAATCGCGCGGCGCCACGGGACGGCCCCACC
>CAUZNX010000158.1:0-4638 GCA_963580905.1 Dehalococcoidia bacterium
CGCACGGGAAGCGGGAAGACCACGCTGTCGCGGCTGGTCTTTCGCCAGTACGACGCCGGTGAGGGTGCGGTGGAGGTCGGGGGCATGGACGTCAAGGCCATGAAGCTCGCAGGGCTGCGCGGCCGGGTCGGGATGGTCACGCAGGATGTGCAGCTATTTAACGCCCCGCTGCGCGAGAACCTGGCGCTGTTCGATCGGTCCATCGGTGACGACAGGCTGATCGAAAGCCTCACCGCGCTACAGCTCGGGCCGTGGTACGCCTCGCTTCCAGACGGGCTGGACACGGTGCTGGCGTCGGGCGGCGATCTGCTCTCGGCGGGGGAGGCGCAACTTGTGACTTTTGCACGGGTGCTCCTCCGCGGGCCGGACCTGGTGAGCCTGGACGAGACCTCGTCCAGGCTGGACCCCGCCACCGAACGCCTCGTGGAGCGGGCAGTGGATAGGCTCATGGAGGGCCGCACGGCGATCGTCATCGCGCACCGCCTGGCGACCCTCGGACGCGTGGACTATCTCATGATTATGGAGGGCGGGCGCGTTGTGGAGCACGGCTCGCGACAGGCGTTAGCGTCCGATCCCGATTCGCGATACTCATCGCTCCTGCGCACCGGGATGGAGGAGGTTCTCGCATGACCACCCTACGCTCCCTCATGCGCATAACTGGCTTGAGCCCATGGCTATTCGCGCTGACCGGTATCTTGTCTGTAGGCAACTTCGTGTTGCCGCTGCTGTTTGGCGTTATCCTCCGCGAGTTCTTCGACATGCTGAGCGGCGATGCCCCGGCCGGTTTCGAGGTGAAGACGCTGGCCGTCCTGTACTCCCTGGTCATCCTAACCACCTTCGCATCGGGGTTGTTGAGTGATGCCGGCGAGCAGTGGTTTTGGACCAGGCTGATGGGGATCCTTCAGCGGAACCTGTTTAGGGGCATCCTGCGCAGCCCTCCGATGCGAGGTGGGCCCACAGCGGGCGACGTGGTCAACCGGTTTAGTCAGGACACCGAGGATCTCGTCAAGCCTGTGAAAAAGGCCGCGGTTCTTTTTGGGTTTGTGGCTGCATTCGTGGTCATGTCCAGGATCAATCTCCCGATGACGTTGCTGGCGTTCGTTCCCATCGTAGTCGTGGTGGTGACGACCGCGCTGCTGCAGAGGTACATCGAGAGGTAGAGGTTGTCGGTGCGCGAGACGACCGGGAGGGTGGCCGGGACCATCGGTGAGTTTGTCGGCGCCGTGCAGGCTATTCAGGTGGCGGGTGCGGAAGAGCGGGCCGTGGAGCACTTTGATGCCCTGGGGGAGGACCGGAGGCACGCATTCCTTGCCGAGACTCGATTTGCGATGATCCTCCAGTCGGTTAGCCCGGTGGCGCTGACCTTTGGGACCGGTCTGGTGCTGCTGTCGGGCGCGCACCTCATGAGGGCTGGCTCGTTTACCGTCGGGGATTTTGCCCTGTTCACCATCTACGTCTCCGGCTTTCCGGTGTCTATGTTCCCCGGGTGGTTCGGGGAGCTGCTGGTCGACTTCAAGCGGGCGCGGGTGTCTCTTGATCGGATGTTTGGACTGTTGCCGGAGGGGGCTCAAGGTGCCCTCTTCGAACGGGGGAACGTCTCCGCAGCGGAGAGTGACGATGCCTCACCTGCCGCGCCTCACGCCGAGCGCGGGGAACTTGCCCGTTTGGAATTGGTGGGCGTGACGTACCGTCATCCGGGTGGCAGTGTCGGTATAGAGGGCGTCAACCTGACCCTCGAACGAGGCTCGTTCACTGTGGTCACGGGCCGCATAGGTTCCGGCAAGACGACACTGATCGAGACGCTCCTGGGCCTTGTGCCCGCGGCCTCGGGCGAGGTGCGCTGGAACGGCGAGACTGTTGCCGACCCTCGCACGTTCCTGGTGCCGCCGAGGTGCGCCTACACGCCGCAGGTTCCCCGGCTGTTCAGCGACACGCTCCGCGACAACATCATGATGGGATTGCCCGATGACGGCGGGGGGCTGCTGGAGGCGCTTCGTTCTGCCGTGCTGGTCCCTGACATTGAGGCGCTGGACGATGGACTGGACACGCTTGTCGGACCACGGCCGCCGCGAGGATGTTCGTGCGCAGGCCGGACCTGCTCGTATTCGACGACATCTCCAGCGCCCTGGACGTGGAGACCGAACGGACGTTGTGGGAGCGCGTATTCGAGATTCAAAACGTAACGAGCCTGATGGTGTCCCATCGCAAGGCTGCGTTCCGAAGAGCGGACTGCATCGTCGTGATGAAGGAGGGCCGAGTAGATGCAGAGGGCTCGCTGGAAGAGCTGCTCGACAGCAACGAGGAGATGCGCCGACTGTGGACCGGCGACGTGGGGGAAGATGGCGGGACCAGCCGCGGCGATGTGGATGGAGTGGAGGAATCGCGATGAGCGTGCGGTACTGACCTCATGATACGAAGGTCCGTACCGGCAACGCGGAGAGTTATGCGCCGACACTTGAAGGTCGAATGGCTCTAGACGGCTATTGGCGAGGGGTCGTCCAGGTCGGTCTGCCATCGAGACAGCTCGGATCTCAGGCGGGTCAAGGTCTGGGCGGAGGCCGGATCGTCGGATAGGTCGTGGGTCTCCCAGGGGTCGGCCCTGAGGTCGAAGAGTTGCGTCCGGCGCTCGCGATTCACCGAGTACTCGATCAGTTTGTGGCGGCGGTCCCGTACTGCTCGCTGGTAGTCTCGATAGGCGGTGAACAGCGTGTCGCGTGGCGCGCTCTTTTTGGAGTGCATTGCCGGAACCATGCTGACGCCCTCGACGCTGTCCGGGAGGGGCTCGCCGATCAGTTCAAAGAGTGTTGCGTAGATGTCACTCAGGTACACGAGGGCGTCGCTCGTTTGATTCTGCGGTATGCCGGGCCCGCTCAGGACGAGTGGGACGCGAACGCTGTGGTCGTAGAGGTTCTGCTTGCCCATGAGGCCATGCTGGCCCAGGGCGAGTCCGTTGTCGCCCGTGAACACCACAATAGTGTTGTCGGCGTGTCCTGAAGACTCTAGCGCGGCCAGTACACGCCCTATCCGGTCGTCCAGGTGGGTGATCATGGCGTAGTACTCGGCGATGTGGCGGCGGATGTCGTCGGGGGTGCGCGGTAACGGGGCCAGCATCTCGTCGCGTACGTCCAGCTCCCCATTGTCGAAGGGATGTTCTGTGGCGAAATTCTCTGGCAGTTCCAGCGAGTCCGGGTCGAACATGTCGTGGTACCGGACGTGGGTATCTCTGGGGTCGTGGGGAGCCGTGAACGACAGGTAGGCGAGGAATGGGGCTGTGCCGTCATAGTCGTCGAGGAAGCGCTCAACCGACTCGCTGAATATGTCGGTGGAGTGGCGTCCCTGAGCGACGTTGTGGTCTCGCTCCGGGTAGTCGCCGAGTGGGTCGAAGTCGTGCAGCGGCATGCTGAAGTGCTCGTGCATGCCGCCGAAGAAGATGCTGTCGCCTGCTGAAAAACAACGCGCGAAGGACGTGGGCCCGTTATGCCACTTGCCCGTCCCGAAGGTCGTGTAACCCTGGGACCGCAGTACCTCCGGGAACATGGGGTTGTCAGTGGGGATGTCCTGCCCCTGGCGGTCTAGGTGGAACAGGCTCCGGCCCGTGAGCAGCATGGCTCGGCTGGGCATGCACACGGCCTGGTGGCTGCCGCCCATGATGTGGGCGCTGGTGAAGGCCGTGCCGCACCGGACCAGGGCGTCGAGGTTCGGCGTCGAGACCTCACTGTTGCCTAGGGCCCCGATGGTGTCGTAGCGCTGGTCGTCGGCCAGTATGAACAGGACGTTGGGGCGTGAGTCGGTCACACGAGGTTGTCTCACAATCGTTCTCCCCAACGCGCCTTTTTATCCCTTGCCAAGGGATAAAAAGAAAAGCCTATAGCTGGGGGATACTCCCAGGCCCCCACCAGAGGGGGTGATCCCCCTTTGGACTCCCCCGGATCTGATTTCTGAGACAGGGTCATGTCACTCACATGTGAACCCGCAGGCCCTTGGGGTCATAGGGGGCCGTCATGCGGACCTTCGCGGCGAAGCGCTCCGTGGCGATCTCGATCTCGTACGTTCCGGCTCGGATATAGGCTGGCGTCACGCCGTCTTCGCTCTCGACGTAGCCGAGCCCGATGGCTGTGCCGATGGTGTGGCCGTACTCGCCTGAGGTGACTACCCCTGCCTGTTCGCCGTCGCGATAGATGGGCTCGTCGCCCAGGAGGATGGGTTCGGGGTCATCGAGTACGAAGACGGCCAGACGCCTTTTGATACCCTCGTCGAGCTGCGTGAGCAGGGCGTCCTTGCCGATGAACCCGCCGTCCTTGTCGAATGCGACCGCGAACCGGAGTCCGGCCTCAAGTGGAGTATCCACGTCAACGATGTCATGGCCCCATGATCGGTACGCCTTCTCGATGCGCAGCGAGTCCATGGCGTGGTAACCGGCGTGGCGAAGACCGTGCGCACGTCCTGCCTCGATGATGGCGTCGTAGACCCCGGCTATGAACTCGGTGGCCACGTAGATCTCCCAGCCAAGTTCGCCGACGTAGGTGACACGGGTGGCGCGAACCGGGGCATACGCGATGGTGATCTCTTTTGAGGCGAGGAACGGGAATGCCTCGTTGGAGAGGTCGGCGTCTGTGAGTCCCGACAGGATCGCCCGGG
>CAUZNX010000159.1:0-4609 GCA_963580905.1 Dehalococcoidia bacterium
CGATCACTAAGCCGGATGATGACATTCTTCCGTTCTAGGAACTCTTTTGAAGGTCAGAAGTGTGGCGAGTGGATCGAAAACGGTGAGCCGGTCACCTACGACCCCTGTCCTCCCGGCAACTAGGCCCCCCCTCCGTGGCCCCCAGCCACACCCAGCTATCCAGCAGTGTTCTGCGCGTCCTGAGTTGCGGGCCTGAGTGGGGCGGGGCAGAATGAAGGCATGACGATCACACAGGGTTCGGAATGTGGAGGTAAGGTCTCGGCCAGAGGGACCGGGAACGCCTTGGCGAGAACCCTCTCCAGCTTCTGGCTGTGAGACAACGTGGTCGAGTGTCACGTTGCTTGGCGGCGTGTAGACTGCTGGCCATTGCGACCTTAGCGGCCTGTCAGGAGAGCGTTAGTGGGCTCGATCTTCGCGATCATCTGATCGATGGGATCACGTACAGGGTAACGAGCTTCGCTATCGCCAAGTCATTTCCCGCTCAGCTCCGGATCACTGTGGAGATTGAGAACGAGTCCACGACCTCGCAGTCTGTGACCTTCCCCGACGGGTGCGTGGTGCTGATACGCGCCTACGATGGAGGGACGAAGCCGGTATGGGACATGGGCCACACGGTGGCCTGTACCCAGGCTCTCGTTCAGGTCTCATTGGCTCCCGGCGAGAGCGAGGAGTTCCACACGGGCTTAGTGAGCGCCGCCACCATCCTGGGGGACAGCTTACCGAACGGGGAGTACCGTATCACCGCGTATCTCCGTCCCGGACAAATGGTGGAGCTCGATGCGGGCATGGCGGATCTAGCCGTTCCCGGAACAATATTTAGCAGCTGGGGCGGGTCCCTTTTCCCGATAAGCGAGACCCCGGTACGCCCGTCCCGCCCTATTCCACCACCACTGACGCTGAACTACTATACACTGTTTTGCGCGTCCTGATTGGCGGGCCTGAGTAGGGTAGGGAATGAGGGCATGAAGAAAACCCTGCTATTCGTGCTCGCTCGGGCTGCAAAGCTTGGGCGAGTTTTCTTTTCTGGTACGTATCAATCTCTGGAGTTAGCAAGATCTCCGATCGAAAGCTATGCTCTACCGATACGATTAGCCCAAGGACAACAAATGAAAATTATCAAACTACCACTCCTCGTTGTGGGCCTGTTGAGCGTGGCGGCGTGTGCCCAGCCTGCCGCAGAAATGACCACTGATGAGAACCAGGGTCTATATGGAGGATGGATAGTCTCAGAATGGATCATGCCAGAGACGGAAGTATTGGCTATCCCTGCGGAACAGGGCTTGTTCTTGTTCACGGAATCTGGTCACTACAGCATGATGTGGGTTCCGTCCACAGACCGCTCCCATTTACCAACGCCTAGCAGCGAAGCAACAGACGCACAGTTAGCGGAAGCATACATGAGCTTTGTCGCGAACTCGGGCCGCTACACGGTGACAAATGGTGTGATCACTTATGAGGCTTCTCTAGCCAGAGATGCAGCGTACATGTCACGTTTTGAGCCGTTGGGTGGCGAAGGAAATGCTCGTAGTATGAGTTATACCCTGAACGAAGATGGTACGCTTACTCTAGGATTTGTGTCTGGAGATGAGTACAGCTCTGGTGTGATGGCAACACTTAGAAGACCTGTAGATCTTGATCCTTACTATATGGATGAGTCGGAAGGCGAACACAATTGAGTGCTGCGCGGGAAGGAGATTCATGAATCGTCATGCTCCCCGGCCCGACTGCCGAAGTCTTGCTAGCGCACCTACCGACAGGGTTCTACCCCGTTATCGCGGACGGATGAGGTAAGGTACTGACCTCCCGATCACGGGAGTCGAGCCTACGCTGGATCCTGGGGTTGTAAAAGCACTCGATATCGTCGAAGACGTCGGATCGAGCGTCACGCACGGTCAGGTAGCGCCGTCGGTTGACGCGCTCGCGCTTGAGCATACCGAAGAACCCCTCGGCCGGGGCGTTATCGCCGCAGTGACCGACGGCACTCGTGCTCAGCGTGAGGTGGTGGTCTTCAAGGAACTCCTGGTACTCGGGTGAAGTGAACTGTCGCCACCTAATGGCGTAATTGCGCGACGGCTCGGAGGCCTCGGTTGCGACCTAATTCCGTCAACGTCGGTGACGCGTCTCTGCGTCATTGCGGAGGCGGGGGGCGGTCCATATCATGCCCGCGTTATACGGCGTGTGGCCGCTATCTTCGCTTGAAGCGACGGGATCTATCAAGTTCCCTCTCAGGCAACAGAGAGGGCCTTCCACCTGCCCAAGGACGCTCGATGCGCACCGGAGATCTTCTCGGCGGCGACCCCCGATACCAAGCCTTGCTCGAAGAAACTGGGATTACGTGGTGAGCGAGGACACCTATCGACCGACGCCCCGACCTCGTCACCGAGATCTAAGCGGGGCAGGCGTGGCCCAGACGATCGTCTACAAGGCCCGTCGGTACGACGTCACCGACTGGGTCGACCGCCACCCGGGCGGACCCGTCATCAAGGATTTTTTGGGCCAGGATGTCACATGCGCGTTTCACATGCTTCACGATATGCGAAACCCGATTTTTCTACGGTTGCTCGAGGGGATGGACATAGGCCCGGCAGACGACCACCCGATCAGTGACTTCGATCGAGATTATCTGGATCTCGAACAAGTATTTCTCGATCGCGGCTGGTTCGAAGTAAACTACGGCTGGTATGCCAGAGAGGTGGGCGTGGTCTTGGGATTGCTGGTTGTCGCGTATATCGCCACCGGGCCGATCCTCAGCGGCTTATTCTTCGGCTTGTTCATTCACCAAGCCGCTTTTCTGGCCCACGATGTAGCACACGACAGCGTTGTTCCGGCTCGGTGGCGCCGCCGCGCTTCGTGGCTGTTCGGTAGTGTCTGCTTCGGTATTAGCCACGAAAAGTGGACGCGGGAGCACAATGAACATCACCTCGAGGCCAATCGCCCGGTGAGTGATCCTCAGATGAATAGTATGCCTCACCTCGTTTACAGTCGGCGTGAAATCGACGATTTCGAACGGACGCGACGGCCCTTGACCAACTGGGAGAAGATGAAGCTGGCGACGCAGCACATCTGGGTGCTTCCCGTCCTTCTGCTATACGGTCGTATCAACATCGTGAGCGGAGACCTACGGCGGGCCGTGAGCGAACGGGATGCGCATCACCTTTCGGCGTTCGCCATCCACATGCTGTTGTGGGCCACTTTGTTATGGCTAGGGTGGCGTGGATTGGATACGGCGGTGTCGGCCTCGTCGATAGCAGCAGGCGCGGCGTACACCGCGTGGTTTACGCTCGCCACCCTGGTGATTTCGGGGAGCATCCATCTCCAGTTGATCCTCTCGCATGCTTATGCGCCCCGCTTGTACAAGGAGGAACAGGAGGCGATGGGGATGAAATTTCAGGCGCTCTCGAACCAGAACATCTCGACGTCACTGCTCGACGATTGGTTTCACGGGGGGCTTCAGCACCATGTCGAGCATCATCTTTTCCCCCGAATGCCTAGGCACAACCTCGCGAAGATTCGCCCGTACCTGAGGGAACTGTGCGAAAAGCATGGCATCGAATACAAGTCCGATTCGTTCTTTCGCTGCATCCTGACCATGCTGAAATCATTGGCCAGCGCGAGTTCTGGCGTGCGGAAGGACCTGCGCACGCGGTATCTACCGGGCTAGCGTTTCGTCTTGTGACTCGAGACTCATGACATCCGATCGGCTGTAGTTCGTGGCCGTGAGCTCAATTGTCTGTGCCGCGAGGGGAGAAGCGAATGTCGCCACGCAGAGCGGGCTGATGGTCAGGGCCGCAATGGCGTTTCGGCGCATTTCTTGTCGGGTTGGAGACGACGGCTGAAGCTGTTCGCCTAGGAAGGGCCAGCAATTTTGAACTCTCAGGTCGGAAGCGACAGGTGCCCGTGCCACCTTGGCTCCGTTGTGATGTGCGTGCTAGTATGCCGACGCCGTCCGATCCCCCCCGGAGGAATCCCATGAATCGTATGCGTCTCCTGACGTTTGTCGCCATCACACTCACGTTGCTGACCCCGAACATGGTCTCCGCCCAGCGCACCCAGAAGCCGGTGCTGCACGCGAAGCACTGGATTGCGATCACCGGCAAGCCGATGGCGGCCACCGCCGGTTCGATGATGTATCAGAGGGGCGGAAATGCGGTCGACGCCGCGATGGCGATGCTGGCGGCGACAGCCACGATGTGGGATGTGCTTTCCTGGGGTGGAGAGACGCAGGCACTGGTCTATCATCCGGGCGAACAGCGCGTGATCGGAGTCAATGCGCTTGGCGTGGCCCCGGCGGGCGCAACGCCGGACTACTTCCGCGAGCGAGACATGGACTATCCGCCGGAAAGCGGCGTGGACGCGATGGTCACGCCGGGCACGCCGGGCGGCCTCATGACGATGCTAGCTATGTGGGGGAAGCTGTCCCTGTCCGAGGTGCTCGCGCCGGCGATCGAAATGACGGAAGGGTATCCCATGGAAGCGGATGCGGTGCGTCGCATCAACAGCTCGGCCGAGTCGATGCAATCTTGGCCTTACACGTCTGCGGTCTTCTTCCCGGATGGTTCAGAAGGACCCGAACAGGGTCAACTGCTCGTGCAGGACGATCTCGGCGTCA
>CAUZNX010000160.1:0-4609 GCA_963580905.1 Dehalococcoidia bacterium
GCTTCGGCCAGGCGGTGGTGTACCTGGTAATCACTGGGTTCGGGATCGGGACGACGTTTCCGACCTTTACTATCGCGGTCCAGAACGCTGTGCCGTATAGTCAGCTGGGCGTCGTCACCGCAGCCAACCAGTTCTACCGCTCGATAGGAGGGGCGCTGGGTCTGGCCATTCTGGGATCGATCATGGCCAGGCGATTCGCGGACGGGCTTGACGCAAAGATTAGTCCGGATTTACGCGAATCGGTACCTGCCGAGACGCTAGCTGGAATGTCCAACAACCCGCAGGCCCTGGTGAACCCGGATGCCCTTGAGAAGCTCCGAGAATCCGTGAGCCCGGAGATCGCCGAGCAGCTACTGGAGATCCTTCGGTCCAGCCTCGCAACGGCAATCGGCGACCTGTTCTTGATTGCAATGGCGATGGCCCTGGTGGCCCTGGTCGTGACAGCATTTCTGAAAGAGAAACCCATCCGCGACAGCTAGTGTGCTGCGCATGCTTTGGGGGCGGGGCCAGACTCTGTCCACTCTAGCCCCGCAACGCGCTGAGGGTGAGACCTGCTTAAGAACCCCTACGGAACTGTGAGTATTAGCTTGCCGAAAAATGCCCGCTCTTCCATGGCTTCATGGGCTCGGGCGGCGTCTTTAAGTGGGAACGTGGCGTGGATGATGCCGTGTAGGGTTCCTCGGGCCACCATCTCGATGATGAGGCGGAGGTCTTCCTTGTGGCCCATGAAGACGCCGAACACGGTCTGATTCTTGAGGAACATCGTACCCATCTGCAGCTCGGCCTTGTAGCCGGAGGTAACTCCGCAGATGCCGTAGCGGCCTCCGGGCGCGAGTGACCGGTGGGCGGCTGGGAAAAAGTCTGCGCCGACATGGTCCAGCACGACGTGGACGCCGCGTCGGTTGGTGAGCTCTTTGACCCTCTTCTCGATGTCTTCGGTTGAGTAGTCGATCACCTCGTCGGCGCCCAGCTCCCTGGCCTTTTTCGCCTTTTCGGGGCTGCTGGTCGTCGCGATGACACGTGCGCCGATGACGTTTTTGGCCACCTGAATCGCTGCGGTACCCACACCGCTGGAAGCCGACAGAATGAGCACCGTCTCCCATGGCTTCAGCGCAGCGCGGCGCACCAGGATGTTCCAGCTTGGCATGAACACGGTGGGTAGAGAGGCGGCTTCCTCATAGGAGATCGTCTCAGGGATTCGCACGGCGTTTGCCGCCGGGATCGTCACGTATTCGGCGTAGCTACCATTCTGTGTTGAGCCCAGCATCCCCGGCGCAATGCACAGCTCGTCATCACCAGCGACGCAGTACTGGCACTGGCCGCATGTCAGCTTCGGGTTCACTACCACCCGATCACCGACATTGACCATCGTGACCTCCGAGCCCACCTCCGCGACGTCTCCAGCTGAGTCTCCGCCAAGCACGTGGGGCTGGTCCAGGCCCATACGGGTCCCGCGCACACCCATCCGGGTATACAGATCCAGGCGGTTCAAGGCGCATGCCCTGACTCGCACCCTCACCTCATTGGGCCCGATCGGAAGCTCGGGAAGCTCTCCGTACGTCAGTACCTCGGTGCCGCCGTGCTCCGTAAAGTAGACCGCTTTCATAGGCTCTCCTGCTTCGCGTAGGTGCTGTCGCCGGGCTGCATGGTCAGCCTATATCCGTCCCTGGGGGCTGTCAACAATATATATCTAGCCGTCGCCCTTTGGGAGGTTATCGAGAAACTCGCCCAGGGCCTGGTAGTAGGCGTGCCCTCCTACTGAATAGGTGTCGTTGTGCCCTGCTCCCTCGATCCTGTAGAAGCGCTTTGGTGTAGTGGCTGCCTCGAAGACCGCGATTCCCATGTCGAAGGGCGCGATGTCATCGCGGTTGCCATGTAGTACGATCACAGGCGCTCCGATGCTGCCCATCTTCGACAGTGTGTCGTACCGTGTGCGAACGAAGGACCCGATTCCCGGTAAGAACGGGTACGCCCGCTTCGCCATTGCGCGGATGGACGTGAAAGGCGACTCCATCACGACCCCTTGCACATCGTTCTTCGACGCCAGTTCCGCTGCGACCGCGCACCCAAGTGACCTGCCGAACAGCACCAGACGCCCGGGGTTCACGTCTCCCCGCGAATGGAGATACTTGAGAGCGGCTTGGGCATCCAGGTATGTCCCCTGCTCCGTGGGTTTGCCCTCACTCCTGCCGTAGCCCCGGTAGTCGAATATGAATACACCGACTCCGAGGTTGTCGTGTATCTCCACTATGTTGTCGACGCGGTCGGCGATGTTACCAGCGTTGCCGTGGAGCCAAAGAAAGGTCGTGTTATTCCTTCCGGGTACGAACCAACCGTTGAGGCGCACCCCGTCGGACGCCTCGAAATACACGTCCTCGAAGTTGAGACCACGGTCGCCAGGGTCTCGGTCCAAGGTCCGCTCGGGGAAGAATATGAAGTAGCGGTCTATCACTCCCGTTGTCCTTGCCAGCACACCCAGTCCGGCATACGCCACTATCAGCGCGACGACTGTCCAAAGCAGGATGCGGCGGAGGGAAGAAACCATCACGGCCCTAAGGCAGCAGGTTCTTGTACACTTGCTGGCCCTCGCGAAATAAGTCGACGATCTCCCGTCGCTGGCCGTCGTTGTAGTACTTACCCTTGGTGCGCACCCATGCGAGGGATGTTTCGATCGCGTCGGTGAACCATAGGGCGGCCTCGGTGCGTTCCTCGCTGGCCTTGCCCGTCGTGACGTAGACGGGGCTGGTGTGGGCGAAGACAGGTTGCGCGAAGGAGTCGCGAGCGTCCCCCGACAGCCTGGCGGCGATCCACGCATCTGCGGGGATCTCGATATCGGTTTCAAGTCGGCCTGCCGTAGACCCGTCGTGCATTTCGCGGCTGGCCACGACCTTGCCGTTGAGCACGATCTCTGCCCTGCCGATCGGGTAGTGGGACTTCCATTCCACCACAGTGGACAGCCGCTGACCGGGCTGAGTCGCTAGCTCGCTACCCGGACCCTCGCCCTGGACGCTTAGCGACAGCTCAGGCCCGTTGCTGATGAAAGTCTTCCCGTCCCTGAGCGCCTCTAGCCATGCCCCGTACTCGAAGGGGCCGCCCGTGTACGCATAGACGCGGTTCGCAGAGCTGATGAACCAATCGGAACCGGTGGATGCCGGCAGCCTGGCTCCAGCGTTGAGCATTCGGTAGTAGATGTCGTATTCCGGGTCCATCCAGTGCGGGTCGAAGAGATTGAACGCGTCGAGCTTGCCTAGCGCGGCGGCCACTGGTGCCTCCATGCCCTGGCCGTTGTGGCACCAGATGACGACGCCTCCCTGCCGACGGGCGTCATCGCAGGCGTAGGAGAGAGGTGGGTAGTCGGGATCGAAGGCATCCACTAGCAGGCCGCGGCTCACGGGCTCGACCACGTTGTGGATGTTTAGCAACATTACATGGCCGTAGCCGGTGCTATGTGTGCCGTTCGCGTTGTGCCTGTTTTCTTCGCCGCACTGCACGTGGTGGTGGTCCGAGGAGAACTCTGTGAGCATGCCCGGGGCGTACTTGTTGGTGGCATACTCCAGGTCCCAACGTTTCAGGATGCTCACCGCTGTCATGCGCAAGTCCTCAACGCGAGGGTCCAGGCGCAGCCTCTCGTCCGGCCGGTGTTCCTTTTCGTCGTAGTGGATATGGGTATTGCCGGGGTGCCAGCCCTGTTCCCCGAGCCCCGACCACCGCTCCAGCACCACGTCCGTCGCCAGTATCCCATTGGTCGGAGTTTCGACGGTCACGGTGGTTGGTACGTACTCGGTTCCTCGCTCGACCACGATTTGGGTCCGGCCCCTGCCCACCTCAACTTCGAACCCGCCGTCCGCGTAGAAGAACTGATCGCCTGGCCCGACCTTCAGTATCGCCTCGCTCGGATGGACGAACTCGCCGTTCGAGGCCAGCACCCGTACACGGGCGGGCACCTGCTCCCCAGTGTCGCCGTCGATTATCTTGCCTGTGAGCGTAGCCATCGAAGTACCTCCGTGACTGGTGGGCCCGCATATCCGGGCCGCTAAAATGCAGGATAGCACGGACTAATGGGGGAAGCCTGTGCCCGGTCGCCCAAACGAACCTTGCCGGTTTACCACAGGTCATTCTGGGTGCAAGCATGGTGTCCGGGGTACCTGCACGGGCATTACGGTGTGGCTGACGCGGTGTACCACGCAGGTGCACCCGTCCACTCCACCGGGTCCGGGCTAGCCACCGGGCCATTTTCGGAGGGCTAAACCATGACAACCGCTGTTTCTGACCCGACCATGGACCTGATCGAGCGTTACATCGAGACGAGAGACCCGGACGCTCGAGAGCAGCTCGTCACGAACTATCTTCCGCTGGTGCGCAGTATAGCGCGGCGCTTCCGCAATTCGCGCGAGCCCATGGAGGACCTGGTGCAGTTGGGCACGATAGGCCTGCTCAGCGCCATCGAGAAGTTCGATATGAGCCACGGCGTCAGGTTCGCATCGTTGGCCATCCCTGAAGTTTATGGCGCGATATTGAACCACCTTAGAGACCACGGTGGACTCGTCAAGGTGCCACGGGCGTTGCGACACAACAGAATATCGCTGGACCGGTGCACTGAGAGGCTGAT
>CAUZNX010000161.1:0-4600 GCA_963580905.1 Dehalococcoidia bacterium
GGTAAACGCAGACGGGGCAGAGTCCACATACGACAACGGTGTGCTGACCATCACCGTCCCAAAGCAGGAGGAGAAGAAGGCCAGGCAGATAGAGATCAAGGTAGCCTAACTACCACTGCAGACACGCAAGCTTCTAAACGAGGCCCCTCACCGATCGGCGAGGGGCCTCGTGCTCGTTAAGGCTACCGATGGTTCGACGGGCTCGCCACGAGCGGGACACCTCCCCGTATCAGTTCATTCCAGCCCTCTTCGAGCGCCACCACTTGTACGAATCACCACCGCGCCCCCTCACCCTGAGCCTGTCGAAGGGCTCTCCCGGCAGAGTACCCCCGATGGGTGAGCGCGTGGTTTGCTACCAGCACTCAGCCCCTAGCCTCCAGAACCCGTTCCAGCATGGCACTCCGCACCCCTCACCCTGTACCCTATCCTCAACTCCGCAGACTAGAGGGCACAATGCCAAAGATATACACGAAGCGAGGCGACGAGGGTCACACAAAACTGCTATTCGGGGACGATGTCTCCAAGTCCGACCCCAGGACCGAGGCCTACGGTTCGACCGACTCCGCCGTATCGGCCATGGGGCTCGCTCGGGCGCTATGCCAGGATATGCGAGTCAAAGAGGTGCTGCTCCGGGTGCAGCGTGAGATGTTCACCGTGGGGGCCGAACTGGCCACGGACCCCTCAAACCGGGAGATGCTTCGGACACACTTCTCGGAGACGACAACCGAAATGGTAACCGCGCTCGAGGAAAACATCGACGAGATGCTCCCACAGATGAAGTTGCCGGGAGCATTTATCGTACCCGGCGCCTCTGCCGGCTCGGGGGCTCTGGACCTGGCCCGTAGCATGCTGCGAACGGGTGAGCGAAGGGTAGTAGCGCTGCACGAGGACGGCAAGCTGCCGAACCCGGAGGTCCTCAGGTACCTGAACCGCCTGTCCGACCTGCTGTTCGTGCTGGCCCGGTTCGAAGACCGAGCCCTGCCATTTGAACTGACCACCGGCGAGGCCTAGCGACGAAAGGGGTGTGCAGAGGGGCACGGCCCCTCTGCCGGGAGCCTGAGGGTGTCCCTCAGAAATATCTATTAATTTATTTCTTCCCGGCGGTGCAATCTCTCAACCCTAAATACACTGGACTCCTCTGCCGTGTCCGCAAGGCGGTATGCTACGATAGTTGCCCTATGAACAAGGGCTACGTGGCGATCATAGACTACCAGGCTGGCAACCTACGCTCAGTCCAGAAGGCGCTCGAAAAGGCGTCTGTAACCGCCGTTATCACCAGCGACCTCGACGAAATACGCGGTGCGAGCGGCATGGTGTTCCCAGGTCAGGGAGCAAACGACTCGTCGCTGCGCCACCTTCGAGCGCGTGACCTCGTGCAGCCCATCAAGGATTTCATCGACAGCGGCAAGCCATTCCTGGGCGTATGCCTGGGGCTGCAGCTACTTCTGGACGGCTCCGACGAGGGCGACGAGCCAGGCCTAGGGCTCATTTCAGGCCGGGTCAGGCGGCTCCCTCAGGGCGCCAAGGTCCCCCACATGGGGTGGAACCAGGTCGCGTTCCAACGGGAGTATCCAGAGTTCGAGGGTGTTCCTCAAAACACCAACTTCTACTTCGTCCACAGCTACTACGCCGACCCTATCGACGCAGACGTAGTGGCAGGCACGACATCCTACGGCATCGACTTCTGCAGCGCGGTCGTCCGCGACAATCTGGTCGCTGTCCAGTTCCATCCTGAAAAGAGTGGTGACGTGGGCCTGCAGATCTACCGGAACTTCGCCGGTCGGCTGAATGGGGGTGCCTAGGCGCCGATGGAAGTGATCCCAGCCATAGACATCAGGGGCGGCAAGTGCGTCCGCCTCTTCCAGGGCGACTACGACCGAGAGACGGTCTACTCTGACGACCCAGCTGAGATGGCCTCTCAGTGGGTAGACCAGGGCGCGACGCGACTCCATGTCATCGACCTGGACGGAGCCCGAGAGGGACGTGCGGTCAACCACGACGTCGCGTCTGCCATCGCGTCTAAGGCCACGGTACCGGTGCAACTCGGTGGCGGCATCCGTGACGTCTCCACAGCCAGGGCCGCTCTTGCGGGTGGCGTCGGCCGCATAATCGCAGGCACCGCAGCCATCACGGAGCCGAGCTTTGCCCGCGCGCTCTGCGATGAGCTTGGGGCCAGCGCAGTAGTCGTCAGTGTCGACGCTAGGGATGGTGTGGTGATGCTCCAAGGCTGGACCGCGACGAGCGGCATGGCAGCTTCGGAGGTCGTGAAAGGTGTGGAGGCGGCAGGTGTGACTAGCCTCATCTACACCGACATAGCCGTGGATGGCACATTGACCGGACCCAATTTTCGCGCCATCTCAGAGCTGGTGAAGTCCACACCCCTGGACGTGATCATCGCCGGCGGCATCTCGTCCCTCGCGCATCTGTTGGAGCTGGAGCGTATCGGCGTCGAGGCAGCCATCGTGGGCAAAGCGGTCTACACGGGCGATATCGATCTTCCAGAAGCCATTGCGGCTCTCTCCGGGCCAAGCACAGAGCCGATAAGGCCATGAGCATCCAGGGTAAATTCAATCCTGACAACATGCAGGTGCTGGTCTCGCCCGAACGGCGACAGGCCATCGACACCGACTCCCTGCTGTCCGCGCTGCCGATCACCCCGCGAGACGTCGTCACCGACGTCGGCTGCGGGCCCGGGTTCCTCACACTTCCGTTGGCCAGATACCTGACCGAAGGCCGGATTCACGCCCTGGACATCCAGCAGGAGATGCTGGACGCAGTTCAACGGTCACTTGATGCTGAGGGCCTGACAAATGCGGAGGTCTCCCTATCCACAGAAAATCGCCTTCCGCTAGACAACAAGGCGCTTGATGGCGCTCTGCTAGCCTTTGTGCTTCAAGAGGCCCACGACCCGGACGCACTGCTCTGCGAGGTACAGTGCTGTCTCAATGACAACGGCTGGATTGCTATCCTGGAGTGGCAAAAGCGCGACATGGACTACGGTCCGCCCGTTGCCCGGCGCATTGCTCCTGACACAATGGACTTGAAGCTGCGAAATCTGGGATTCCAGACACCCGAACGCCTTGAATTGAATGCTGACCATTACCTCATGGTCACGAGGACGTAGCCATGCTCACCAAGCGGATCATCCCGTGTCTCGATATCGACGGTGGACGGGTCGTCAAGGGTGTCAGTTTCAAGAACATCCGCGATGCCGGAGACCCGCGTGAGTTGGCTGCCTTCTACGATCGAGAGGGCGCCGACGAGCTAGTATTCCTAGACATTACGGCCAGTTCGGACGGGCGAGAGACGATGATCGACGTGGTTAAGAAGGTGTCCGAAGAGGTATTCATCCCGCTGACAGTCGGGGGAGGGATACGCTCGGTGGCGGATGTACGCCGAATGCTGGAGGCCGGTGCGGACAAAGTCTCAATCAACACAGCTGCGGTGCTGAACCCTAACCTGATTTCGGACGCCTCGGACTACTTTGGCAGTCAGTGCATCGTGGCCGCAATGGACATCAAGCGGGTCATCGCCGGCGAGTCTAAGGACGAAACTGCCCCCGACACGTCCTTGGCGATCGACAATGATTCGCGGTGGGAGGTCTACACCCACGGCGGAAGGAACGCCACTGGGATCGACGTCCTGAAGTGGGCCCGGCGCGTAGCCGACCTCGGTGCTGGAGAGCTCCTGGTCACCAGCATGGACGCGGACGGCCAGAAGGACGGCTACGACCTGGAACTAATGCACGAGATTGGGCAGACCGTAACGGTTCCGATAATAGCGAGCGGGGGCGCAGGAACCCTGGAGCATCTCTACGACGCTGCCAGGGGTGGCTCCGACGCCGTTCTGGCGGCCAGTATCTTCCACTACGGCGAATACACCGTCCGCCAGGCCAAGGACTATCTTAGTGAGAGGGGTCTTCCGATAAGGCCAGTCCTCTGATAGCAATATCGCAAAGACCTCGAAGCATGTCGACCTAGGAACAACAGATGATACAACTAGACGAAAAAGGCCTAGTGCCCGCCATCGCCCAGAACGCCGAAACCGGGGAGGTCATTATGCTGGGGTACATGAGCCCCGGCTCCCTCAAGCGCACCCTGGATAGCCGAGACGTGTGGTTTTACAGTCGCAGCCGCTCCGACCTGTGGCACAAGGGCGAAATGTCCGGCAACTACATGCGCGTCAAGTCCGCGTCGATCGACTGTGACGGCGACACCATACTGCTCCAGGTCGACCCCGCAGGCCCGATCTGCCACACCGGCAACCAGACCTGCTTCTTCACGCCCCTCGACGAGCTGCCCGATTTCGAAACCCCCGAAAAAGGGCCCGGCATCCTCGACGAGCTCTTCTCCGTGATCCAAGACCGCAAGCGCGAACTACCGGAGGGGAGCTACACCACCGAGCTGTTCAGGGAAGGCGTGGACCGCATCGGCCAGAAGGTGATTGAAGAGTCGGGCGAGGCGGTCATAGCCGGGGTCAAGCTGGACAAGGACGCGTTGGTGCGGGAGTCTGCGGACCTGCTCTACCACCTGCTGGTGCTGATTTCGGCCAACGGTGGCACGCCCGAAGACGTGTACGCCCACCTGCGCCAGCGCCGAGG
>CAUZNX010000162.1:0-4589 GCA_963580905.1 Dehalococcoidia bacterium
TCCTACAATTCCTACTCCGCTATCCTCGTCATCCTACGCCTCGGCGACTTCTTCTTCGTCCTCATCTGCTTCTGAATCGGTAGCCTCGTCGGCTGGAAGTGCAATCTCGGCGGGGGGCTCCAGATCCGGATCGTGGACCGCGACTATTCCGTAACTGCTGCTGTCTGCGAGCAATTTGCCGATGACATCCGGCGAAATGTTCCTGGGGTATGAGTTCATCGCCCAACGAGCCTCGAGGCTCTGGCTAACCTCCTCGGCAGTCGTCTCTTTGTTCCCACCGGCCAGAAGCAGCCTGAAGACGGCCTCTTTGAGCGGGGTATCGGGGAGCAGGTAGTCGGCGGTATCTGCGCAGTGCCCTGCAATCTCTTTGACGTGCTCACTCGGCTTCGAGTCTCCGGTGCTGTCAGCGACAGACCGGTGCTCGTAGCACTTCCTTGCGGCTACGATGGCCACCATCGATCGACCGTGCTCGGCACCATCGAGATCAATGTAGTAACTGGGACCCGTAGCAGCGATCTCTTCTTCCATTTACCTACTCTCCCTTGTGTCTTCCGACCCGTTTTCGTGATCCAGTACGATTCCTTCAGATGGACCGGTCAAAAGACGTTCTCCGGCCAGTCTATCATCTGAACGGTGACCTGTTCACCTGCCTTCTTGACAGGGGTGTCTTCCGGGCAGATCGCCAGGCCATTTGCCCTGGTCATCGAGGTCAGCAGATTCGAACTCTGGTGACCGGTCAGCTTGGCGTAGTAGACGCCCTCTCTTTTATCTACCTGGACCCTGGCGTAGACCCGGCGTCCATCGAAATTGTCGATATCCTCTTCCAGGATGGCCTGAACCGTCGGTCGCGGTGAATCGCCCTTTCCGAGCATTTTGGCGATTGCCGGACGACCGAACTGCTCGAAGCCTACCAGGGTGCTGACCGGATTGCCGGGAAGACCCAGGTGCGGCACGCGCCTGCCATCCGGACCGGCGAGCGTTCCGAAGGCGATTGGTTTGGCCGGTCTCATGCGTACAGACCAGAATGAAATATCGCCCTGGCGGGCCAACACATCCTTCACGACATCGTAGTCGCCCTTGGAGACGCCAGCGGAGGTGATGAGTATATCAGAAGCCAGGCCCTGCTTGAGCATCTCGCCAATGGCCTCGATGTTGTCACCGGCTATGCCGAGAAGGTGTGGCACGCCACCGGCTTGCCTTACGGCCGACGCGATGCTGTAGCTGTTACTGTCGTATATCCCCCCGGGACGTGGCTCCCCGGCCGGGTCAGCCAGCTCGTCGCCGGTGGCTAGGATGGAGACGACAGGCCTGCGGATCACACTTACTTCGCTGTAGCCCAGGGAGGCAAGTACGCCGATCTCTTGAGCTCGAAGCACCGCGCCCTTCTGCAAGACCTGCTGTCCAGCCCTGACATCCTGGCCCGCCGGGCGAACGTTTGCGCCGATGGGCGCAGCCACGTTTACCCCAATCGTGTCCATGGATTTGGACGAGGCTCGACGCTCCACCTCATCGGTGTCCTCGAAGGGCACTACGGCATCGGCACCATCGGGTATGGCCGCGCCGGTCATGATGCGCACGGCGGTCCCGGCCTCAACTGCGACTGTGGGTAGGTGACCGGCGGCAACGGTGCCGGTCACGCGAAGGGTCGTCGGGGCCTCATCGGATGCTGCGGCGACGCTTGATGCCTGAACTGCGTAGCCGTCCATGGCGGAGTTTGCCAGGGGCGGGATATCGAAGCGGCCTTCTATATCCTCTGCCAGTACCTGGCCCAGGGCATCAAGAATAGGCTTGCGCTCGGGATCGAGGACGTGGAAGAGGGCGAGGGTTCGGGCCTGGGCCTCCTCGACGCTCAGCATCGACTCGTGGGCGTGCCGGTGTATGTGTTCGTGCTCTTTCAGGTCTTACTCCCGACGGATCGTTGCTTTGGTTTCCAATGGAAAGCAAAAAGGAAAATATAAGGGTATTCTGAGGGACAGCCTCAGGATCCCGGCATAGGGGCGCTGCCCCTATGCACACCCTGTGTTCACGACATAATAGGGAAATCTATGTGAGATCCACCCGTCGGAGACGCTCAGGAATTGTCCCGCACACCCGTCAAAGTTTGTCCTGGCCCATCGGCATGCCCTACCCAGCCCGACTCAGCGCGCGCAGCGCCCCGTCTTCATGTTCGCAGTTCGGCACCTAGCTGTCGCTCGAGTTGCCTCAGGATGTCGCCCTGGGCCTTGTCGACCAATTCTGTGGTCAGGGTGGACCTGTCGGACTGGAATGTGATCCGATAGGCGATGGATCTCTTGCCATCCGGCACGCCCTCACCAGAGTAGACATCGAATGGGGTGCTGGCGGTGACAAGCTTGTGACGGCGGATGATCTGTTGGATGCGCGACGACTGGACATCGGCGTCAACAAGCAGTGCCAGGTCCCTTTCCGATTCGGGGAACTTGCTCGCAGCCGCGTATCCGCCTCTTGTCCTCCCGACCGCAGTGAAGAGCGATTCCAGGTCGATTTCGAACATCGCAACTGGATGGCCTTCTAGGTCGAATTTCTCCAGAACCTGCGGATGCACCTCTCCGACGATTCCGATCTCCACACCCGAGCACATGAGGCTTGCCGTCTTGCCGGGGTGCATTGCGGGATCAGTGGATGGCTCGTAAGTCTCATTTGCACCAACCTGGGCAAAGACCGACTGCAACACACCCTTGGCGTCGAAAAAGTCCATTTTGTCATCGGCTGCCAGCCATGACGCCGAGTTGCGAGGGCCGGACACTACCCCTACGATGCGTTCCTTTTCGTCCGGCAGGTCTCTCCCTCGCGCCTCTTCTTTCGGCAGGAACACACTTCCGATCTCGAAGAGTCGCAGACCGGCGGTCTGGGAGACTCGCCGGTTGTCTCCGAGTGCTCGTAGAACCGCACCCCGCAGCGACGTCCTGAGGAGACGCTCCTCGCTGTTCATCGGGTTTTTTATTTCCAACGGCGGCTCCGCGCCAGGCAGCCCTCCGACCAGTTCCAGGGTCTCGCGATCGGTGAGCGGATACGTGATCACTTCGGTCATGCCTGAGGCGGCTAGAGCGTCCCTCACTCGCTCTCTCAACACCCTCTGGGGTTGAGGATCGTGGTGGGGTATCGGCGACGCAAGCATTGTCGTTGGAATGGAGTCGTAGCCGATGATCCTGGCGACTTCCTCGATCAGGTCGTCCTCGATCGTGATATCGGAGCGCCAATAGGGGATTTTCACAAGCGCTTCATCTGGATTGGAGTCGGCTACTTGGATTCGATCAAAGCCCAGGGAGCCGAGCGTCCGTTCTGCGTCGTCCATGGAGAGTTCGACGCCGAGGATCTTCCTCATCCGAGTACCGGAAAGGCTCATGGTCTGCTCAGGTTCGGGTTCCGGGTACACGTCCACCATGCCGGTTGCGGCAGTTCCTCCGGCGACCTCTAGGATGAGGCCGATCGCACGGCGCAGTGCCATTGGCGCCAGAGCCGGACGGACGCCTCGCTCGAATCGGTACGAGGCGTCGGTGCCATCGCCAATGGCCTTGCGAGTCCGGTAGGTGTTGATACGGTCGAAGCTCGCGGACTCTAGCAGGATATTTTTTGTGCCATCGGTGACGCTTGTGGGTATGCCGCCAATCACGCCAGCCAGTGCAATCGCATCGGCTGAATCCGCTATTACCAGCATCGGGGGGCGTAGTTTGTGTGTCTGATCGTCCAGCGCTGCCAGGGTCTCGCCGTTCCCCGCCTGCCTCACGACCACCTTCCCGTCCTGGATCGTGTCGAAGTCGAAGGCGTGCAGCGGCTGACCGTACTCGATCATCACGTAGTTGGTCACGTCGACGATGTTGTTGATTGGGCGAAGTCCTGCCGCGCTCAGCGCCTTCTGGAGCCACTCCGGAGACGGGCCAACCGTGATGCCCGTGACCAGACCAGCAGTGTAGCGCTGGCAAAGCTCGGGGTCAGCCAGTTCGACTGTGACGCGCTCAGCAATGGGCGGGCCGTCCTCTAGGAAGGACAGGTCGGGCTCTGTGACGCTCTCCCCAGTGATGGCCGCCACCTCGCGTGCGATGCCCAGCATGGAGAGACAGTCGGGCCGGTTCGGTGTCACGTCGGCGTCCAGGACCGCTTCGCCCAGGTAGTCGACCAGGGGCGTCCCAACGACGGCGTCATCGTCGAGCACAAGGATTCCGTCGTGGTCTTCGCCGAGGCCAAGCTCCATTCTGGAGCAGACCATACCTGATGAGACCACCCCGCGAATCTTGGACGCCTTTAGCGGCTCTACCTTCCCAGAGCGGTTGCTCAGGAGTACGGCTCCCTCTCTGGCGAAGGCGATTTTCTGTCCGACCGCCAGGTTAGGCCCGCCACATACGACGGTCGCGGTCTCGCCGTCCCCAAGATCGAGGGTAGGCAGCTTCAACCGGTCGGCGTTGGGGTGCTGCTCTACAGACAGGACGTGGGCTACCAGCACTTTGTCCTTGCCCCATTCGGCGCCCGTCTCAGCGACACCTTCAATCTCGGTGCCGGCCATGGTGAGCCGCTCCGCCAACTTTTGCGGCAAGTCGGCGATAGGGACGTATTTCTTGAGCCATGAGAGCGGT
>CAUZNX010000163.1:0-4570 GCA_963580905.1 Dehalococcoidia bacterium
TAGGGTTTCGAGCTATTGGTCGGCTCAATTGGGGGAATGACTTCGACCCCGGACTGTGGCTCGCCGTTGGATGGGTTGCGATAGTGGTCCTTGCTGCGGTGTTCGCCGACATCCTTCCACTTGCCGAAGCAGTCGACACCGTTAAGGCCCTCACCGAACCGTCTCGCAAGCGTCCGGAACTCTTTTCACGACATCCACTTGGGACAGACAACCAGGGACTCGACATCCTCGGCGGTGTGATCTACGGCGCTCGAATATCTCTTCAAGTGAGCCTTCTCGCGGTCACCGTTGGGATTATCGTCGGAGGGATCGCGGGGACAGTGGCTGGGTACTTCCGAGGTATTCCGGACATGATTTTCGGTTTTATCACCGACTCCCTTCTGGCATTTCCGCCCCTGGTCCTTCTACTGGCTGTTGTAGCGGCCATCAACCCGACGGTTTGGACGATCTCGCTCGCACTAGCGCTATTGGGAATTCCCACGATGGCTCGCCTCGCTAGGGCAAACACCCTGACCTTTGCTCAGCGCGAGTTCGTATTGGCGGCACGTTCGCTGGGGGCATCGCGGCGCCGCATCATTTTCCGGGAACTCATCCCCAACGTCGTACGCCCGCTGCTCTCCTACGCCTTCCTGATCGTGGCCCTCCTCATCGTCGCTGAAGCCTCGCTTAGTTTCCTGAATGTCGGCATCTCACGACCAACGCCGACTTGGGGAAACATGATCGCAGCAGGCCAAGAAAAAGTGAAGGATCATCCCCATATGGTGTTTGTCCCTGGCATCGTTATGTTCGTGACGGTTTATTCGATCAACCGGATTGGTGATGCGGCCCGCCAACGCTGGGATCCACGCGAGGCGTCGCTCTAATGGCTGACACTCCGACCCCGCATTCTGGCATGGCGGGATACAAAGCTCCGCTGCTTGAGGTGGAAGGCCTAAAGACTTATTTTCGCACGAACCGCGGAATTTTGAAGGCGGTCGACGGTGTCTCGTTCACAATCGACGCAGGGAAGACACTCGGAATTGTTGGGGAGTCAGGATCGGGGAAGTCCGTCACCGTCCGTTCGATAATGAACCTCCTACCCCCAGCGGTCACGATCAACGCCGGTGGATCCGTTCTGCACAAGGGCCAGAGCCTCCGATCGCTCGGAAAGGCACAGGCCAAGCACTTCTGGGGCGTGGAGATGGCAATGGTATTTCAGGATCCAATGACCTCCCTGAACCCGGTGATGCGTATTGGTCGCCAGATTTCTGCTGGGCTCAGGTTTCACCTAGGGCTGAGTCGCCGTGAAGCTCGCCAAAGGTCACTCGAACTTCTTGACGTAGTGGGCGTCCCGGAGGCTGAACGGCGATTGGATGAATACCCACACCAGTTGTCGGGTGGGATGAGGCAACGTGTGACCATCGCGATTGCGTTAGCTTGCCAGCCTGGTCTCCTAATCGCTGACGAACCTACGACTGCGCTCGATGTCACGGTACAAAAGCAGATTCTGGACCTGCTCGGACATCTCCAAGAAGAGCAAGGAATGGGAATGATCCTGATCACCCATGACCTGGGCGTTGTGGCAGGCCGCACCGAGGAAGTCGCAGTCATGTACGCTGGTCGGATTGTCGAGTTTGCCGATACTCAGACTCTTTTCGCCGACATGCGGCACCCCTATACCGAAGCACTGTTTGAGTCCATTCCGAAGATCGAACATCCCAGCCACACGCGTTTGAGGGCGATCTCTGGTCGGCCCCCCGATCTGGTGGACTCGCCTGGGCACTGTGCCTTCGCCGCTCGCTGCCGTTATGCACAACCGCGGTGTCTTGAAGAAGCGCCACAACTGCGCCACTCTGACGACCCCGGACATAGTTTCGCCTGTCACTTCCCGGTCGGTACACCGGAGGGCGAAGAGGCGCTTGCTGTGAACATTGCTCGTGGGGCGACTTCGGCAGGACTCTTGCTCGGTGACTATGACGCGAAGGTCATGGGCTGATGGCCGGCACCGGGAATGCTCATCTGCGTCCAGACGGCCAGGCGCTGCTGCGAGTGGAGGATCTCGTCGTGGAGTTCCCACTGGGGCGCGGGAAGAAGGTCCACGCGGTCTCTGGCATCAGTCTTGATGTTCTGCCAGGCGAGACACTTGGTCTGGTGGGGGAGTCGGGATGCGGTAAGTCGACCACTGCTCGGGCGATCATGAGCCTTCCCCGGCCAACTTCAGGCTCAGTGACGTTCGATGGTCTCTGCCTCACCGAACTGGGTGGAGAAGCTCTACGACGAACTCGGACCCAACTACAGATGATCTTCCAGGATCCGATTTCTTCTCTCAACCCGACTAGAAAGGTCTCCGACATCGTCCGGGAGGGCCTAACCATATGGGGGCGCCGAGGCAGCGGCGATTCGGACGATCAGGTGAATAGCGTTCTTGAGAGCGTTGGTCTTGATCCAGCCGTTGTCGGGGACCGCCGTCCAAAGCAGTTGTCAGGTGGGCAATGTCAGAGGATCTGCATTGCGCGGGCTCTGCTTCTTGACCCGAAGGTCATCATCTGCGACGAACCGGTTTCTGCTCTCGATGTCTCGGTGCAGGCGCAGATTCTGAACCTGCTCCAAGACATGAAGGAGCGGTACGGGCTGACTTTAGTTTTCATCGCGCACGATCTCGCCGTAGTCAAGAACGTCAGTGATCGCGTCTGTGTCATGTATCTCGGCAAGATCTGCGAGGTGGCCCCCCCGGACGCTCTATATGAAGCGCCCTATCACCCCTATACGCACGCCTTGTTGGTCTCGATACCGCAGCCCGATCCCAGGATTCCGATCACCGGCGAAGCCTTGCAAGGAGATCTTCCATCACCGGTCGACCCTCCTTCCGGCTGCCGTTTTCGTACTAGGTGCAGTAGGGCGCAAGACCGCTGCGTAGTCGAAGAACCAGAGATCCGTGAAGTCGATACCGGACGGTTCGTGGCCTGCCATTTCCCCCTTGAGCCCGGTGAAGTGCCAGTGACTTGGATTCCGGGACCGGTGACTGACGGAACAGGCTGAACAATCAGAGACTGATGTGGTTAGGTGCTTTCACGCACCAAACCTGTGTCGACCGGGGAAATCGAGGAGATTCTTGAAGTGGACTGCTTTGCTTTCTCGTAACGATTCGCTGTCTTTGCGCTCAGCATCAGTCGGAGCATGGGTTATCACGATCGTCGCAGCGAGCATGTCGTGAATGGAGCGGCGGCGGCGGCGGTCGAAGACGGCTGGGATGCCGGTGCCGACGAGGAGCATAAATCCAAGCCATGGGATTGTCGTGAACAACAGAGGAAAAGGAAGTCCCGGAAGGAGCCAGCGTAGCGACGATCGAAATGGACCTGGAGAAGCGCCATTTGCCAATGTGACTACTTTGCAACGTGTCAGGAGCTTCCCTGGGGTCTGGCCTCCCCCCCAAGTGTGAAATGAGACCTCGTATACGAGATGGAGAAAGAGAAACGCAACGGTTGCTGCGAATCCGTTGCCCCAGGGCTCTGGAGCAATTGAATCCGAGATGTCATCCATAAACCACAGAATCTGGGATACCACCAGTGCGAGGAGCAGGAAAAAGGTTGCGGTTAGGTCGAATGCTCGTGCCGTCAATCGACGCCAGATCGGACAAGTGTCCGACGACGGTCGATCTGGAGGGCTGGGGCTCGAAGCGATGCGCACAGTTTCTGTTTCTCTTGAGGTGTTGTCTATCCGAAGACCACGGTTCACCGGAGGGCTCTCTGTGGTGTGGATATTCAACACCGGCCCTAGCCCCGCTACAGGTGTCGCGGATGCTGGGTCCGTCTGTTTGCTTTGGATGTATTGTGACCGACTCTCGGGGAAGTGAATCGTGAACTGGCAACTCCTGCAACCTGGCAAGTTCGGTGACTCGATCGAGGTTTAGTTATGGGGCGTGAGCGGGCGTTGGCCATGGGTTACTACCCGGGCACCTTGGTAAAGGCGTCGGCGGGGACGCACGAGAGGACAACACGAGCACGTCGGCGGTGTTCGTCGGCAACGACATCTGCTTCGCAGTGGGTTCCTCCGACGCTTTGTTCCTGAGCCCGGCCGCCCGCTGAGCGCCCTGTCCCAACGTCTCTCAGCCTCAGCCTCAGCCTCAGTCGAGTTGGTCGAGGTCGACGACGTACTCTGACTGCTTGCCGCCAAGCACGAGTGCAACCTGCCGAGAAGCCTCGACCTCCAGATCGAGTATCGACTGCTCGGAATAGAATGCTGTGTGGAGCGTGAGGATGACGTTGTCACGGCTCCTGAGCCGCAGATCGTCTGCTGGTGGTTCGTAGGGCAAGACGTCGAGCCCAGCGTTGGCGACCGACCCGTCTAGGGCTACACCAGCAACTCGACGCCCAGCGCCGGGCCACCTACCTCGCCACGGCGAAGTGTCGTCGGGACAGGTAGGCGAACAAGGCGACCGCCAGTGGAAGCACGGTGAACCAGAGACTGGCGCTCCGATAGTCACCGAAAGCGATGCTCCCCAGCGAGAAGGTCAGGGCACCCAGTGCCGAGGCCAGCACGCCTACGAGGCCGAGGGTTCCCGCTATCGAACCGATGTGTCCCACTCCGAAGA
>CAUZNX010000164.1:0-4496 GCA_963580905.1 Dehalococcoidia bacterium
TCCATTAGGGCCGAGAGCATGTCCGCTTCGTCGACTATGCGGGACTTGCGGCCGCGGCGGAAGATGATGGCGCGTCCGGCACCCGCAGCGATGCCCACATCGGCATCCTTGGCTTCGCCGGGGCCGTTGACCTCGCATCCCATGACGGCGACCTTGATCGGCGACTTAATTTTCTTGAGCATCTCGTCCACAGTGTTCGAGAGCTTGTGTACGTCCACGTCGGCCCTGCCGCAGCTGGGGCAGGCGATCAGGATTGGGCCTGCCTTTCGGATCTCGAGCGACTTGAGGATTTCGTAGCCTGTGTTGACCTCCTTGCGCGGGTCGTCGCTCAGGGAGACGCGTATCGTATCGCCGATGCCGTCGTATAGCAGCATGCCAAGGCCGATGGCGCTTCGGATGCTGCCTGATGTGGCGATGCCGGCCTCGGTTATCCCGAGGTGGAGTGGGTAGGGGACTAGCTTCGCCATTCGCTTGTAGGCCTCGACGGTTGTGTCGATGTCGAATGCCTTGAGCGAAATCTTGATGAGGTCGAAGTCCAGGTCTTCCAGGATGCCTATTTCCCAGAGGCCGGTGTCGACCATGTGGTCGACGACTGAGTATGTGCTGTCCGAGGCCTCTCCCGCCTTTGGGAGCGCGTTCACGCCGTCCGTGTGCCTGGACATGCCGCCGGTCTTCCCTATCCGTCCGACTGGGGGCAGGCTGCCGAAATTGACACCTATTCTGATAGGGACCTGACGTGCCTTGGCCTCGCGAACGATTGTCTCGACCTTGGACCTGTCGCGGATGTTTCCAGGGTTGAGTCGAAGGCAGTCGACCCCGCTCTCAAGTGCTTCTAGCGCTAGCTTGTAGTGGAAATGGATATCGGCTATCAGGGGTATGGATATCTGAGACTTGATACCTGCGAGTGCCTTTGCGGCCTCCATATCGGGCACGGCGCACCGAATGATCTCGCAGCCTTCCTCTTCGAGGCCCTTGATCTGCTCTACGGTGGCGGCTACGTCGCGTGTATCGGTCTTGGTCATGGACTGGACAGTGACGGGGGCGTCGCCGCCTACCAAGACTTCACCGACGCTAATTTGTTTGGAGACCCGGCGTTTTTTCAAATGACGATTCCTGGCATGTTCAGTAATAGTTTAGCAAGCTGCGGGACTTCGATGCATCATCGTATCCTTTTCAACGGAAAAAAGGAAAGGATAGACGTGAGGGGTACCCTCACGGACCCAGCAAGGGGCTTCGCCCCTCTGCACACCCCATTCCCAGGGGGCCGGTATTGGGCCGGTCTGCGTATTTCATTTGCCGCGTCCACATAGGAAGAGTGGATAAGAATGATCGTGAGGGCCGACTGTGGTGACATGGTTGTGGCGCCCAACCCGATCCGGCAACAGTCGTGTCGCGCCCTATTTCACATGGCTACAAGGGCCGGTCGTTGGCACGTGGCCCCGACTGTCATACCTAGCCCAACCCAGCGTGTGCAGCACCGCAGCACTATCGGAGGAAGCTTTCGCCGCTTGCTACTTTTAAGATGTCGAAGAAGGTTATCACGAGGATGAGGCCTATGAGAACCGCGAAGCCCACCAGGTGGACGAGTCCCTCTTTCTTGGGTGAGACCCGTTTGCCTCTGCGGACCCACTCTATGACTACGAACAGGAAACGCCCGCCGTCGAGAGCGGGGATGGGGAGCATGTTTAGGACGCCGAGGCTGATGCTCAGGATTGCGGCCATCTGGTAGACCTGCGAGAAGCCTCGCTCCTCGACGATTTCACCGGTGGCCTGCGCGATTCCCACTGGGCCCGCGATGCCTGGATTGGTCCCGGTTGAGATACCGTCGGCGATGCCCGACCAGGTGAACGACAGCACGGACCAGATCGTTTTTACAGCGCTAATCATGGCTGTCCACACGGGTTCGGTGGTCATGCCAAACTTGGCGTTTGTGAGGCCTATCATGACGCCGATTGCACCCTGGGTCATGGTGTCGCCGACCTCAAGGGTAGAGTCGTATCGACTCGCATCGGCAAAAGAGACCTGGGTCTGAGGATCGGTGACCTCTTCGACGACCTTGAGCCGAGGAGGGTCGGTCCTAGGTGTCACGCTGACAGTCTGGGTCGTCGCAAACTCCGGTGATGTGCTGAGTCCGGTAACGCCACTTGCCTTCCTGACATTCAGGACGAGTGGCTGGCCGCCCTTGTCCTTGGCGAGGTCGATCAGTTCAGATGGAGAGGTTACGGGCTCGCCGTCGACGCTAACTATCACGTCTCCTGCCCTCAGTCTGGCCTCCTGGGCCGGAGAGCTGGGCGCGACTGACGTGACAATTACCGATCCTCCGAGCAGCGTCTCGTGAGGGAGTGCGAAGAGGATGGTGAATATGATCACGGGCAGGAGCATGTTCATCGCCGAGCCTGCGGCCAGCACGATCATGCGCTTGCCGACGGCCTGCCGGGCGAAGCTTTGGGGGTCGGTCGGGTCTTCCTCGCCAAGCATGCGGACGAAGCCGCCGAGGGGGATGAGGTTGACTGAGTAGAGGGTGCCGCGGAAGGTGATTCCGAACAGCTTGGGCGGGAACCCAAATCCGAACTCCAGCACCTTGATACCGAACATTTTGGCGGTGATGAAGTGGCCTAGCTCGTGGAACAGCACGAGGGCCCCGAGAATCGGGAATATCAATAACCATGGGGGCAATGCGAACATGTGTTAGCTCCCAGCCAAGTCGGTGACCCGCGCACGTCCCCAGGCCGCGGCGGCGAGGGAGTCTGTAGGGGACGGGTCGGATACAGATTGGTGGCCGACCAGCGCTTCGCCGATGACCGTTGGTATTTCTACGAAACTAATGCGACCGTCCAGGAACGCTTCGACGGCGATATCGTCTGCGCCGCATAGAGCGGCTGGCCACGTCCCGCCCCTCTTGGCCACATCGAGGGCCAGCGAGAAGCAGGGATAGCGTTCGGGGACGAGTTCCTCGAAGGTTAGCGATCCGGTGGCCACCGGATCGAATCTGGCTACGACATCGTTGGACGTGCGGTCCGGGTAAAAGAGAGCGTACTGTATGGGGAGTCGCATATCGGGAGGGCTCATCTGAGCCTTTACAGAGCCGTCTACGAACTCGACCATCGAGTGGATCATGCTCTGGGGGTGGATGACGACATCGATTTGCTCCCAGGGGACTCCGAACAGGTAATGGGCTTCGATGACCTCGAAGGCCTTGTTCATCAGCGTCGCGGAATCGACCGTGATTTTGGGCCCCATCTTCCAGGTTGGATGTTCCAGGGCCTGCTCCGGCGTTACGTGTGCCAACTCCGCTGGCGGCAGGTTACGGAATGCGCCCCCGGAGGCGGTGATAATAAGGCGCGATACCGCCCTGTCTTCGCCGCGCAAGCACTGCCAAATTGCGTTTGGTTCGCTGTCGAGGGGCAGCAGATCGGCGTTGTGCTTTTTTGCCAGGGATGTGAGGAGCCGACCCGCGATGACGATCGACTCCTTGTTGGCGAGCGCCACGTCCTTGCCTGCCTTGAGTGCGGCAATGGTCGGGTCCAGGGCTACGTCCCCAACGGTGGCGGTAACCACCAGATCCACGTCGGGGTGGCGCACCATTTCGTTCAGGTCGCTCTCCCGTGAACCGTTGGAGAATAGGGCCGCCTTCTCGAACTGAGTCCCCTCGCAGCTTATCAAAGCCGGGTGGAACTCCCTGGCCTGTTCACCCAGCGTGACCAAGCTGGTTCGGGCGGCCAGTCCCACGACGCGAAATGCGCCCGGGTATTGACGTACCACGTCAAGGGTCTGGGTTCCGACGGAGCCTGTCGATCCTAGGATGGCGAGGCCCTTCAATTCACTGCCCATAGTAGAAAATAATACAACAGCGCTAGGTTGATGACAATTGAATCGAGGCGGTCGAGCACGCCCCCGTGGCCTGGTACGAGGGTCCCGGAGTCTTTCACACCGGCCCACCTTTTGAGGCGCGATTCGGCAAGGTCGCCAACTTGTCCGGCGATCCCCATGAGCAGCCCGAGCGCCAGAGCGGTGGGCACAGAGGTGGTGAGGCTGAATAGGGATGAGAGCGCGACTGCGGAGAGTGCGGCTGCGAGGAGACCCGCGATCGCTCCCTCTCGGGTCTTTCCGGGGCTTATGGAGGGCGCTAGTGGCGTCTTTCCGATGAGCTTGCCTACCGCGAATGCAGCCGTGTCTGTGGCGAATGTGACGAGTACGAGAAGAAAGACCCACTCGCGGCCCTGATCTAGTCCTCTGAGCAGAGGGGCGAAGGCCAGCAGTGCTCCGGGGTATAGGGCTGCCAGCGCGGTCATTCTCCAGCCGGACAGGCCGATGGCGACCCGAGAGCGCCGGACCTGCCAAAACAGGGCGGCAGTGGCGATGATGACGGCAAGTGCGCGTCCAAGGTCTTGGGAGGCCATATCGTCTGCGAGAACGTGGCCTGTAGCTACGAGCGCGACGGACCAGGTGACGGCCACCGGGATATCGGGGCTGTGTCCTTTGTTTTCTGCCATCAG
>CAUZNX010000165.1:0-4486 GCA_963580905.1 Dehalococcoidia bacterium
GCTTCGGCTTGGCAGTACAAGCACCGGGGGCTCTTCACCCGCGCCGCCTGTTGGCTCACGACAGGATTTACGATCGTGGGGTGGAACGGGTTGATGAGAATGAAATTGAGGGAGTTCTCACACATCAGGGAGGGGGGTTTGTATATGCGCAGAGTCCGGTGGCAGTTGGCAGGGTTTGGGGACCGAGGGCGTGGAGGGTTATGGCATCAGGAGTGCGGCTACTCTGAGGTCTCGCTGTCCTTCGTATTGGATCTCTGAGGCTGGTTGCAGTCTGCCCCATGCGGCCGCACGGATGAGGTTGACTGCGTCGGGCAGCGCCTCCAGCCGATTCGAGACGTAGGCATCAGAGGTACTTGGTGGCAGATCGACCAGGTATTCGAAGAGCCTCATCGATTCCGAAGCGTCGAGCCCGAACCCTACGATCGCTTTCTCTCGCAGGTCCGCAAATGCGGGGTCGTCTATCACTACGAGCCATTGGAGTAGAAGTCCAAGCTCGTGTTCGTCTCGGCCGCGATTTCTGATTGCCGCGAAAAGCCGCTCGTCGGTCAGATTTCGAAAATTGGCGTAGGTCGGGTAATCAGTCAACGATAGTCCGGTGAACTCCTCGATTGCCAGCCACATCGTCCGCTGGAACTGCTGCGCCTCGGCCTCGTGGATCCCCTGGACCAGGTACGATGCATCCGTTTCGGACTCGTCGGCGGTCGACAGATCCTGGAGCATGTGTCCCAGCTCGTGAGCCAGGGAGTTGATGACCTCGGCGACGCCGCCGCGTTCGGAGTCAACGACCACGGCGATCTTCCCCTCGTCCCTGGTCTTGAAGCCTGTAGACCTGGCGCGCATAACTTCCTTGCGTGCGGCAAAAGACTCGTAGCTCGATGGGTCTCTTATGGCAAACTGGTCATCGAAGCTCGATTCGATCCAGTCCAGGTAATCCTGCCTGCCGAGAAGGAACACGTTCACCCGCTCGTCCAAGATGCTCCGGCCCGTTACTAGGTAGTAGCCCGCGTCCGCCACTCGCATCACGTCTGCGGCGTAGGCCTCGCCGTTCCCGTCAACGACGTTCTCTCGGATGTCCAACAGCTCTGGTAACGACGACAACATCTGCCGGAGCGTGTCTTCGTCGTAGCTCCTGGCCTCTGCGGTCACGACCTCGCCCGTGCCCCATGAATATGTTTTTTCGTATGTGTTGTCGGTCTCGTCAGTCTCGGACACCACGTTATCCGGGTCGATCACCATCTTGAGAACATGGTCGCCTATGGTAAGAGGAGTATTCTCCGCGAGGCCTTCCCAGTCTTCAATGATCTTGACCTCCCTCGATATGCTGCCCCGGTCTATTTCGAACCGCTGAATCTTCTCGCCGTCAAGGTAGAGATCAACGGAGTACGGTCCTGACGTTTGGGTGCTGCGGTTGAACACCAGTACGTCGACCAATGATGGCCTATCGACGGTCAGAGGTCCATCGAGGAAGCTCTCGGGTTCGTGGGACACCACTATTGGCCCGTCCCAACCGAAGCGCCATCCGGGCACAAGGTTCGGCAGGGTCGGGGCCGCGGGCAGTACCAGCGGCGACGCCGACGGCACCGGCGTTGCGGAGGCTACTGTACCCGTCCCCCACACAAATTCACGCTCGAAGGCGTTGTTATTCTCGTTGGACTCAACGATCAGGTCGTTGGGGTCCGTTACTACCCTCAGCGTGTGGACCCCGGGAGACAGGGGAACCCTCTCGATAATGTCCTGGAAGCGAGATCGGGCTGCCGGATCCTCTACAAGCATGCCACTGGTTAGTCTCATATCTGCGAGGAATTCATCGACGTACAGGTATATCCAAACGTCATCGGAGATACTGACAAGTCCCTGATTCCAGATTACGGCGGCGACGTAGGTGGGCATGTCGACCGACAGCGGGCCATCGGTGACGTCATTTTCGTAAGGGCTGGCGATCAGAGCGGCATCCCAGTCGTCTGGGGTGTGCAGCGCCAGATCGGGAAGGCGGTCCGGCACCGGGGTGGAGACCGCTCCATCTGTGTCAGGTAGCCACGTGCGCACCACCTCAATCTCGTTGTCGGTCTCGTCCGTCTCGGATATCAGGTTCGTCGGGTCGACGACCAGCTTCAGTGTGTGATCTCCAGGGGTGAGCCTGACCATGTCTTGAAGGCCATCCCAATCGGTTATGACGATCCGGGAGACGTTATCCAGATGGTTGCCGCTCCATCTCGCCACCTCGACCCCATCGAAGTAGAGATCGACGAAGAACAACTCGTTCACGGATACCTCGCCCTTGTTGGCGACCGCCCAGGACACGTAGGTCGTGGAGCCCACCGCCTGCGCGGTGTTCTGCCTGATCTGCTCAAGCGCGGCCACGACGAGCGGCCCTTCCCAATCGCGGGGAGAAGACGGCGTCAGGTTTACCCGCGAAGGGGGCGCTGGAGTGGGCGATGGTGGTATTGGGGTGGGTATGGTGGCCGTTGGGGAGGGTGATGGTGTGTGTGTGGCCGTAGACGACGGTGTCGCTGTCGGGATAGGGCTCGGGGTCTCGATTGGCGTTGGGGATGGCGACGCGGTTGGAGACGGTGTCGCCGTCGCCGGAGTCGTTGCAGTCGCAGTGGGAATAGGGCTCGGAGTCTCGGTTGGCGTTGGAATGGGCGAACTGGTCGCCGTTAGTGTCGGGATAGGCGTGGCGGATGGCACACGCGTGGGCAGTGTTATTACGAGAGTAGTTGGCGTTGGCGCAGGCGGGACAGTCGCCGTGGGTGGCTCTGGGTCGGGAGAACAGGCGGCGAGAAGTGCCAGGAAGACGGTGGCCAGCACTACCTGGCCTCGCCTCAAGTACGCTTCCGGGCTGTGTAGATGATGGTGAAGGGCACGTGACTCATGCGCTCGTACTGCCGCTCCCAATCCGCTCCACGGTATGGCACGGTGCGGAGCTCCGACTCACTCATCTCCGTAATGGGATATGGACTGGGCTCCAGTATCTGCTCCACCGCAAAGCCGCTAGCCGTGAGGAAGCCGAAAACCTCCTCGATGGTGTGAAAGAAGGTCGCTCCTCCTTCCTGGCCATGCTCGGGCTCGGGCCACACCTCCACTGGGAGCCGGAAGTAGTCGAAGACCCTCAGGTCTTGGCTCTCCTCGTCCCATTCGAAGGCCGCAAGAGGGTGGACCGTGCATACGACCAGTGTGCCGCCTACGGCCATCACCCGGGCGCACTCCTCCAGGCACTGGCCGAGGTCCGGGACGTACTCCCATCCGAATGACGAGAGCACGAGGTCGAAGATTCCGTCCCTGAACATCCCGAGGGATTCCATGTCGCCCCGCAGGAGGTCCACTCCGACACCCTCACGAGCCGCTAGACGCCTGGCATGCCTGAGCTGTTTGTTCGAGATGTCCATGGCCGTGACGACCGCGCCCTGCTTTCCGAGGGCTATCGAGTTCTGGGCCGCACCACAGGCGAGTTCGAGTACCCGGCTGCCCTTTACTTCGCCCAGTAGACCTAGTTCCCGCTCACCGGGACTTAGCGGCCCGTAGTGAACGTCGTCCACCGAGATGGCTGTTGTGGCTTGGTACGAGTCTGCCATGCCGTCCCAGCCGGCTTGGTTTGACCGTTTGATGTGTTCTGAGTTCATGGGGTTGCCATGGGAATGATGAATATGGCTTGCAGAGGCGGGAAACCAGGGTGGACGCGGCAGCAATGCGCGTGCCGCGAACCGTGAGTGCCCCCAACGGAATTCGAATCCGTGTCTCCGGCTTGAAAGGCCGACGTCCTGGTCCACTAGACGATGGGGGCGCGGTGCATCGTGACGAGTCACGACCGCGGGCTTACTATTCTATCTCGGCTGGCCGAGCGCTGCAATCACGACGCCGTTCCCATCGTCGTTTTGTACGGTGAATTTACTCAAGAGAAGCCGGTTAAACCGGCTGTCATAGGGCTTCATTGCGCCCCGAAGAAAGAAGAAAAGAAGAAAAAATTATCTCTGAGGGACACCCTCAGGCTCCCTGCAGATGGGCTCCGCCCCTCTCCACACCCCGGAGCATAGTCCGCCGCAGATACTACAACGCTCGGCCTAGCCTGAAGATAGGGCCACCTGCAATGCTTTCCCAACCCTAGCAGGCACGACAGAGATGGGTGCCACGTATCCGAGCCCCACGACCCTATCGGCGATGGCTCGCCCGTTGCCACGTTGGCAAGCACGACGAATGTGTCCGCCGTACTTGAGCCCCGCCCACAAATGGGTACAGGGCTGAGCCCTGCTTAGGGGTATAAGGCTAGTTCCTTTAGACCCTCGTCCTCTGGGAGACCGAACATGAGGTTCATGTTCTGGACGGCCTGTCCTGCTGCGCCCTTGACTAGGTTGTCGATGCAGCTGATCACGATCAGCCGGTTGGTGCGAGGGTCGACGACGGGATGGACGAGGCAGGTGTTGTTACCGAGGGTATGCTTCGTCATGGGCGGCTCGGCCGTGACCTTGACGAAGGACTCGTCGCGATAGAA
>CAUZNX010000166.1:0-4472 GCA_963580905.1 Dehalococcoidia bacterium
AGGTCGAGGGTCATTCCATAGGATTTCACAGTGCAATCACGCTCCTCTCAATCAGATGAAAAACGCTCTAGGAGGCGGCTGGAGTAGGAGCTTCCCGAGGGATCAGCCCTGCTTCTCTCAATTCGGTCCAGAGGTCGGCCGGTATGGAAAATACTGCCATCTCCAGATTTTCCGCGACCTCTGTTGTGGAGCGAGCGCCCGGTATGGTGGAAACAACAGCTGGATGAGCCAGCCCGAATTGGAGTGCAGCAGCTTTCAGTGGTACGTCATGGCGGTCGCAGATCGCCTTGATGCTGCGAGTCTGACTCAGGACTTCCGGCGGGGCTGCCATATAGTCATAGGTGGCTGATGCCGACAGATCAGATGCCAGGATGCCGGAGTTGTATGGCCCGCCTAGGATGATGCCTATGTCTTTTTCAACGCACAGAGGAAGCAACTCGGCCAGCGCGGACCTGTCCAGCAGCGTGTATCTGCCCGCGAGCAGAAAGCAATCGAAGTCGCCCTCTCTCGCGAGGTCCGCCAGCATCTGCCACTGGTTCATTCCTGCCCCTATCGCGCCGACGACGCCCTGGGATCTGAGTTCGGCAAGCGCGGGATATGCCTCTCCAATCGCTTGCTCGTAGTGATCATCTGGATCATGTATGAGGGCGATGTCGATACGGTCCAAACCCAGGCGCTCCAGGCTATCCTCAAGCGACCTTAGCACCCCGTCGCGACTGAAGTCGAAGACCGGTTCCAGCGCCGGCAGGTTCATGAACTGCTCGGACTGTGGTGGGGCGTCCACAGGCTTCAGCACGCGGCCCACTTTTGTCGAGATCGTGTAGCTATCTCGATCCAGTTGTCGCAGGGCCTCTCGGTAGGCGAGTTCGCTCCCTCCACTGCCGTACAGCGGCGCGGTATCGAAATAGTGCACGCCCAGTTCATGGGCCTTCAGTACCGTCTCGGCGGCTGCCTCTACCCCAACATCGACGTACAGTCCACCAAGAGGCGCACCTCCGAGTCCAACGCGAGTGACCCTAACGCCGGTGGTGCGAATTTCAACGCTGCTCAGAGGATTTGTCATAGCTCCATTCCTTCAGTTGACGTGACTCGTCTGCGAATATTGGTCGTCGGGGAAGACAAGGGCCTACCGAGTATGCCTCCACTTCCTATTCGTGATCCTCTGCCCCGGAAGGTGTTGGACTTGCCACGCTGAACACCGCCACCGCGTTGTCGCGAACACCAACGGAGTAGAGGTACTTATTGTCCGGGCTGACCACCAACGAAATCGCGCCATCAAGGCCATCAACACCCCCGGCGAAGTCCTGTCGTTTTTCTATGAATGTCAACGAGCCGGTCGCTGAATCTCGGCTGAACACCGCCACAGCGTCGTCACCTCCCCCAGCGGCGTAGAGGTGATTACCGTCGGGGCTGATTGTTACCGAATGGACGATGAAAAGCCCATCAACGCCCCCAATTCCGTCCCTCTGGACCTCCATGAAGGCAAGAGTGCCGCTGGCTGAGTCCCGGCTGAACACCGTCACGGCGTCAGGTCGGTCCAACGATGCGGAACTCAACGGGGATTCGCCGGGCGACCTCACCTTGTCACTCCCGCCCGTGGCATAGACATGTCGTCCGTCCGGACTGACAGTCACCGACGTAGCACCGTTGAGTCCGTCGACGCCTCCAACCCCATAAGTATGGACCTCTACAAAGGTCAGGCTTCCGGTGATGGAGTCTCGAATGAACACTGCCACGGCGTCGTCGAGTTGGCCTGCGGCGTAGACGTGTTTCCCGTCGGGACTGACGTCCACCGAGACGGTGTCGTGGAGTCCTTCGACTCCGTCTGTGCCGTCTCTCTGGATCTCGACGAAAGTGAGGCCACCTGTCGTCGGGTCCCTGCCAAACACTGCTATTGCATCATCGGCGCGACCTGCCACGTAGAGGTGTTTTCCATCAGGGCTGATAGCTGATGAAACGGCCTCGCCTAGTCCATCGACACCTGCTAGGCCGTCCTTGTGAACCTCGACAAAGGTGAGAGCGCCGGTGGTCGAATCACGGCTAAACACCGCCAGTGCGTGTTCTCCGCGACCTGTGGCGTAGAGGTTTCTGCCGTCGGGGCTGATAGTCACCGAAAACACGTCTTCAAGGCCATCGACGTCATCCCTACCGTCACGCTGGATCTCCACCATGGTGAGGGCACCCGTGGTCGAGTCTCGACCGAACACGGCCATTGCATCATCGGCACGACCCGCGACGTAGAGGTGTCTACCGTCTGGGCTGATGGTAACCGAGATAGCCCCGTCAAGCCCGTCGACTCCACCCTCTCCATCTTTGAGAACTTCGATGTAGGTGAGGTGTTGGCTGGCATCACTCGCACACGCAACACCAAGAACGGAAACCAGGAAAGCCACAGCTGTGGCCAGGCCTGCGATTCTTAGATTGTTCGTTCCCGGTGCCGCGAGCAATGCAATCAGTCGTCCGATCGCGGACTGCTGGGACTCGGACGCTGGTCTATCGCAAGGAGCATTGCTCAATGTCTAGTCGAAGTGTCCTTCAGGTAGTCCTAGCGGCACAGCGGCAGGTTGATCGCACGTAGAGCGCAATACAAGATGGCGGTCGACATCAGACGATTCGTGCAAGCCCTCCATGATCTCGAGGACGTGGCGGGCCAACCGGGCATGTACACGTGATTTGCGGCCGTTTTGTAGGGCGTTTGCCATGTCCACGACACCGAGACCGCGCCGACCTTCCGGGTAGGCCAGAGGCACTGACTCCCACTCCTCTCGCCCACGCTGGACCTCCACCGGCCCACCGAATGTGTTGGGGTCTGGAACGCTCAGGGTGCCTTCGGTGCCATAGATTTCTATTCGAGGCAGTCGCGAACCCCACACATCGAAACTCGTCACGATCGTCGCCGCCGCACCACTATGAAAATCCAGCAGTCCAGTCACATGAGTGGGGATTTCCACGTCCACGCGTTGACCGCGCTTCGGTTCGCTCAGAACAGTTCTGTGCTCAAAGGCGCTGCTTGTAGCGCCGGCAATACGGCGCACTGGTCCCATCAAAGAGACGAGGGCCGTCAAATAGTAAGGGCCCATGTCGTACATAGGTCCGCCGCCATGCTTGTAGAAGAATGCGGGGTCGGGATGCCAGTGCTCGTGTCCGTGGCCCATCATGAAAGCCGTAGCGGCGACAGGACGGCCAATTGCGCCGTCATCGATCAGCTTACGGCAAGTCTGGAGACCGCCTCCCAAGAACGTGTCCGGCGCACAGCCAGCAACCACCCCTGCCTTTTCGGCAGCCTCAACGATGGCGTCGCCGTCTGAGGCTGAAATGGCCAGCGGCTTCTCGCTGTATACATGTTTGCCAGCGGCTATCGCGCCCAAACTGACCTCGGCATGGACCTGCGGCAGCGTCAGATTGACCACGATATCCACAGCGGGGTGCGCCAACAACTCCTGTGGAGTCATGGCTTGGACGCTGTACTCGACTGCCCTGCTCGCCGTGCGCTCCGCATCGAGATCGGCGCATGCGACGACATCAACGCCGTCATACTGTTTCAGGCCCTCAAAGTACCTAGGGCTGATATTCCCGCATCCGACGATGCCGATTTTCATGTTGTTTCCTTCTAGCGGCTGGCCCAGAGCATGCCCCGTTGCATCATCTCCATAACCTGCGGAACGTCGAAGTCGTCTAGTTTGTGGCCCAGCGATGAATAGAATACGCGGCCCTGACCCCACATTCGCTTCCACACCACGGGCATGACACACCCAGCAATCCACGTAGCGTCGTAGGGTGCGTTGCCGCTCGCTTGCTGATCTCCCTTGAACGTTGTTGTGGCTAGGACCTCGTTACTGGGATCGACGTGCATGTAATACTGCTCAGTATGCATAGAGAAGTCGGTGAGCCCAGCCGATATCGAATCGTCGTGATTCACAATGTTGACGTCGTAGTCGATGTACTTGCCCGGGTGCGCAACCCACTGCCCACCTACCATGAATTGGTAGTCGGTGCTCATGCGAAACGAATCACCCATACTGCCATGCCATCCGGCGATCCCAACACCAGAGTGCACCGCTGTTAGCAGATTTTGCACCTGCTCCGGTGCTATCTCTCCCTGGGTCCATACAGGCACGATGAGGCTCAGGGCCTGGAGTTTGTCGGCGTCCATATAGGAATCCAGTGTGTCCGAGATTTCGACGTCGTAGCCTTGACTCTCCAACCACGGGCCGAATAACTCGGTGCACTCCTTCGGTGAGTGGCCCGGCCAACCGCCCCAGACCAGCAGCGCGCTTTTGCTCATCCTCGCCTCCTGCGTCTTATCATTCGGCACCGAGTCCTGTATGATTCTGCCAGGCAAATCGGCGCCGCTGGATAATACCAGTTTCCAGCCAATCGGAGACCCACAATTCTCCCAATTACCTGACACTGGAGGCAAGTTTCTTGAGCCTGAACGAGATCGTTTCCGCACTGCGTCCCGGCGATATCAC
>CAUZNX010000167.1:0-4469 GCA_963580905.1 Dehalococcoidia bacterium
AGCCCCCCTCAACGCCGGTGACGACGCTATTAATCTTAAGGCCACCACCACGGATGGCCTCGGACTCGTAGGGAGGGGTGAGGGTATCGCCGCGATGGCTGTGGCGACCCTCGAAGCGACAATATGAGGCTTTACAACACCCTCTCCGGCGGCACCGAGACCTTCACCCCTGTCGACGACATCGTGAAAATGTACGTCTGCGGTGTAACGCCGTATTCCGCCTCCCACGTTGGTCACGCCATGCGCGCCGTCGTCTTCGACGTCATCCGCCGCTATCTCGAGTTCCAAGGCCACAGTGTCAAGCACGTCGAGAACTTCACGGACATCGACGACAAAATGATCGACCGTGCCGCCCAGAATGGGACAACCACCATTGAATTGGCGGAAGGTAATATCCAGACCTATCTGCGGGAGATGGACGCCCTCAACATCAAGAGGGCCCACGTCTATCCCAGGGCGACGCAAGAGGTTCCGAAGATACTGGAAATCATAGCGGGCCTGATTGACAAGGGCCTCGCATATGCCGCCGATGGCGACGTGTACTTTAGGGTCAGAGCCCACGAGGGTTACGGCGCGCTGGGCAAGCGCAGCCTCGACGACATGGTGGCGGGCGCCAGGGTCGAGGTAGATAGCACCAAGAAAGAGGACCCGATGGACTTTGCCCTTTGGAAGGGGCACAAGCCCGGCGAGCCATCCTGGTCCAGCCCGTGGGGTCCCGGCAGGCCCGGCTGGCACATCGAGTGCTCTGCGATGGCGATGGGCTATCTGGGTGAGACCTTGGATATTCACGGCGGCGGGCAGGACCTGGTATTCCCCCACCACGAAAACGAGATGGCCCAGAGCGAGGGATTTACGGGCCAAGAACTCGCCAGGTTCTGGGTACACAACGGGTTGATGCGGCTGGGCGACGCCAGGATGAGCAAGTCTGACGGCAACCTGGTCACGGTCGCCGATGCACTGGAACGCCACTCATCAGATGCCCTCAGGCTCTTTTTCCTCAGTTCTCACTATCGTGGACCGCTCACCTATACAGAAGAAGCCGTAGATGCTCAGGAGCGAGGGTTAGAGCGGCTTCGGAACGCAGCGGATCTGAGAGGCTCGTCGGATAGCACGGAATCCCTGGATCCCGCAGTCCACGAGAAGAGTTTCCTCCAGGCGATGGACGACGATCTGAATACTCCCCGGGCCATCGCAGCCCTATTCGACATGTCTCGCGACATCAACCGCGCACGAGAGGCGGGCCACGGCACCGCCGCAGCGCAGGAGAAGTTGCGTGAACTGGCCGGTGTACTGGGTCTGACCCTCACGCTTCCGGTGGAAGATGACAGTGCCGATGTCGGTCCTCTGTTGGAGTTGTTGATCGAGACACGCTCAGAGCTTCGGTCCGCCAAGCTATTCGAACAGGCAGACGCTCTTCGAAACCGGCTCGACGCGCTAGGCTACAGCCTGGAAGACACCTCAGTCGGCACGGAGTGGCGTCGCAAGGGGCCCTAAATGCAAGTCGGTCCAGTGCTGAATGAGTAGGTCATCCCAGACTTCAGCACGGGTCGCCGACGCCTTGGATCGTCATTCTAGCTGGTTCCTCGCCGTTGTTGCCGCGGTCACTCTCCTCCTCGTCGTACCCATGGTCCTTATGGCCCCGGACGAGACCGCGTCCGACAGTCCCGGAGGGCCCGTCTACGACCTTGAAGACTCTTTCAGTTCGCGGTTGCCGTCGCGGTTTCACGGCTCTTTCTTCATGGTCGAGGCCAAAGACGGCGACGTCCTAACCGGACCTGTACTCGGGGAACTTCGGCGCAACAGCCAGGCCCTGAGGGCGGCCGATGTCGTAGGTGAACTCCAACCACCGGGTCTCCCGGATCAGCCCTACCTTTTCAATGGATATGACGTGGATCGCCAGGAGCCCGTGCTTGGCATATTCACGCTGGCCGATGCCGTCTCTCTCATCGTCGACCTGGATGACGCCTCGGACGAACGGATAAAGCTGGCTGTAGCTCGCGTGCTCTCTGACCCACGATCTCAGCGAATGGAGGACCTGATCTACGGGTTGGATCGCGACTCCTGGACTGCCCCTGCGATGGGCGTGTTTGTCGCGGGGGACAACGGGAAATTGGGTGGTGGCACAAACAGGATAGGCACGACCGGCGATCCTGTGACGTTGAACAAGGAGCACTTCAGCCGCGCGGTACAAGCGGTGCTGCGCGGCGACCAGGAGCACTACAGCCTCTGGGGGGTTGCCATCGACGCGGGGCTGGAGATCGAGGACGAAGTCGGTACTGCTGTCCCATTCATAATGGCGACTTTCCTGATGGTCCTTGTGGTCGTGGGAATTAGTCTGAGATCGTGGCGAGTTGTGCTGCTTACGGCCGTCGGGCTGGTGTTCATGATCATCTGGCTAAAGGGGTTGTCCAACCTCGTGGGTCTCAATTCGTCTACCACCCTCGATTTCATTGTGCCGATCGCGATGATCTCGCTGGGCGCGGACTTCGTTATCCACGCAGTGAACCGCTATCGCGAAGAGAGTAGGCTGGTGCCGGACCCCCGTCTGGCCTTCCGGGTCGGCCTGGCCGGTGTCATCGGCGCGCTGGCTCTGGCGATGGTCACCGATGCCATAGCCTTCCTCGCCAACGCCACGGCTGAGATCGAAACGGTGATCGGATTCGGCATCGGCGCTGGGCTAGCCATCTTCGCCGCGTTCATCATCATGGGGCTGGCGATACCGGTGGCGCTCATGCGTCTGGACGCAATGCGGCTAAGAAATCGTGATGACGAGCCAGCCGCAACGAGCGAGTCAGAGCATGCAACTTCGGTCGACCGCTGGTCACTCGCGGGTCTGGTTGTGCTGCTTGCGCGGCGTCGCCTGGTGGTGCTGCCGCTTACAGCAGTCCTGACCATTATTTCGGGATACTACGCGTTTCAACTTGACGCTACCTTCGATGTGAAGGACTTCTTCGAGCGCAACTCGGACTTCGTAGTGGGCCTGGACAAGATCGACGAGTTCGTCGGCGATTCCGGCGGCGAGTCCGCCATCGTCTACATCGAAGGAGACCTGACCGATCCTGCCGCGCTGGAGGCGATCAGCCTATTTGTCGACGGACTGGCCGAGAATCCCTATGTGGCCAAGGATGATGACGAGGCCAGGCTACAGGCGCGCACGATCTTCCACGTCCTGGATCAGGTGATGCGCTCGGACTATGCCATGGCTCGGATTGAGGAGGCCACTGGCGTGTTGTTGCCTGGCGAGGAGCCGCCTGCGGAGTTCCACCATGACAACCGTGTGTTTCTGCGGCCGAGCACCCGCGAGGGGCTGGAGGCCGTTTACGAGTACATCACGTCGAATGGGGTGCCGGCGAGTCCTGATCAGAACATCTACGATTCTTTGCAGGTCGGCGAGACCCTCTCTCTGGCCGGTTCGGGATCGGACAGCGACGCTACTGCGATCATACTAGGCGTGCCCGGTACTCGAGAGCAGGCCAGAGTGGTCCTGGCTCGTGATGCGCTGTCCGAGGAGATTGACCGCCTGCAAGAAGACTCCTCACTGACTCTGGCTGGACTCACCGGTTCACCGTTTACGCGTCAGGCGGCACTGGACGCCACAACCGGCGGCTTGCAAAAAGCTCTGGCGGTTGCAGTGGTGGCCTGCCTGTTGATCGCCGTCGCGGCCATGCGATCAATCAGATTTGGAGTGGTGACCATCATCCCCATAGGGCTCGTGGTGGCCTGGCTATATGCGTTCATGTATGCGTTTGGCTTTGGCCTCAACTTTGTGACGGCGACCATCGCCGCGATCTCCATCGGCGTCGGCATCGACTATGCCATTCACATGACGCTGCGGTTCCGAGAAGAGCTAGCGCGAGACGGAGACCGCGTGGCGGCCCTGGGGAGGGCTGCGAATGGCACAGGCGTTGCGTTGCTCGCTTCGGCGGCGACCAGTGTCATCGGGTTCGCCATAATGGCTTTCGCCCCGATGCCGATGTTCGCCTCCTACGGTATCTTGACCGCGGCGATGATCTTCATGGCCGCCGCAGCGTCTCTGGTTGTGCTGCCGTCGTTGCTATTCCTCGTCACGCCGCCACCCCAAACAGCGCCTGCTTGGTACGAGAAATCCTGAACGGGGCTGTCAGCAATCCCTAGACCTGTTCTTCCACCTCGACCGCAGTGCCGTATGCGAGAATCTCAGACGCTCCGCCCATTATTCCAGCCGTGATGAACCGGGTCGCGACTACGGCGTTGGCGCCCATAGCCTCCGCGCGCTCCGTCATCCGCTGGATGGCAAGCTCCCTGGAATCCGCAAGCAGCTTCGAGTACTCAGCGACCTCGCCCCCAACGAGATTCCGAAACGTGGCCATGATGTCGCGGCCCACTTGACGCGCCCTCACAGAGTTGGCCATAGCGAGGCCGTGCACCTTGATCACCCGCTTCCCTTCAATCCGTTCGGTCGTAGTGATGATCAAAATTCCACCTCCTTG
>CAUZNX010000168.1:0-4464 GCA_963580905.1 Dehalococcoidia bacterium
TGGCTATCGGCGCTGTGTTCGAAGAGGGTCATGGGGATTTACCGCGGAGAGCGCAGAGATAGAATTATTGGGAAGTTAAGAATTGAGCGCCTGGAAGACCGTCTTTAGCAGGGCGTCTTCTTGTCCCGGCAGGACGGTACGTGGGTCTAGCAGCACGCTGTCGTCCTCGATCCGGCCTAGTACCGGGTTGGCGCCGCTCCGCAGCCTTTGGGCCAGGGAGTCCGGTCCACCGGTGCGACCGGTTGAGCCCAGGCGCACCAGCCTGCTGTTGAGAACCTCGCCTGGGAGGCTGCCGCCGCCGATGGTCGAGAGTCCGTCCACAACGTCGCAGCCTTGCCCGATGGACTCGGCCCACCGGTCTGCCGTGGACCCAATGTCGTCGGTCGTACGCGAGATCATTCGCCAGACGGGTATCTCGCTGGTTGCTTCTTCATTGATGTAGTGCATCAGGGTGGCGCTGAGGGCGGATATCCCAGCTTTGTCGATGCGCACCGCCCTTGCCAGGGGATGGCTCGACACGTCACTCACGAGCGCTTCGTCCCCGATGATGATACCCGCCTGCGGGCCGCCGAGGAGCTTGTCTCCGGAGAAGAATGCCAGCGACACGCCTGCTGCTACGCTCTCCTGGGGCATCGGCTCATGGGCAAGCCCAAAGTCGGCGGTGTCCAGGAGACAGCCGCTCCCAAGGTCGTGCAAAACCGGGATGTTCCGTTCTGCGCCCAGCTCAACAAGCTCTTTGAGGTCAGGCGAATGGGTGAATCCCGATATAAGGAAATTACTACTGTGAACGGAGAGTATCGCGACGGTGTTCTCTGTGATCGCGTTGGCATAGTCGCGGGCGTAGGTGCGGTTGGTCGTGCCGACCTCGACCAGCGTAGCGCCAGACTGTCGGAGCACGTCGGGAATGCGGAAACCGCCGCCTATTTCGACAGCCTCGCCGCGAGAGACGATCACCTCTTTGCCGGCAGCGACTGCGGCGAGTCCCAGCAGCATGGCAGAGGCGTTGTTGTTGACCGCCATCGCGGCTGCAGCGCCTGTTACCTCGCAGACTAGCCGGGATAGGTGCGCCTGCCGGGAGCCGCGTTTGCCCGTTTCCAGGTCCAGCTCGAGGTCGTTGTAGCCTGCGGATGTGCGCTCGACTGCGTCCAGGGCGGCACGGCTGAGCGGCGCACGGCCCAGGTTCGTGTGGAGAATAACACCTGTGGCGTTGATGACGCCGCCGGGCCATTCCCGCCACCGATCCGCAGCGCGTCGTTCGATTGCTGCGGCGATCTCGGTGAGAGCAGGTACGGGGCCGCCGACGCCGACGGCCTCACGGCAGGCGTCCATCTCGGCACGGACCAGGTCTGTGACGGCCCGTCGAGAGTACCGTGCGATCAGCCGCACGACTCGCTCGTCGGAGAGGACTCGGTCGACGCTTGGAAGGTCCCTGAGCCTGGTGGACACGGCTACTCCTTCGAGGGTGATCGGACCCATTATACAGTGCAGGAGCGGTTAAGTTATCCACGGTGCGCTATTGACCCCCGCAGACGGGCGTTGCTATCATGACAAGGATTTTCACGACTGGCATGGTGTATGTGAAAGTAGTAGGGCTAACAGGTGGAATCGGGGCCGGGAAGACCGAGACGGCCGACATCCTAAGGAAGCTGGGCGCCGAGGTTCTCAGTGCGGACCATCTGGCCCACGAGAGCTACCTGCCCGGTACTGCTGGCTGGAGTGAAATCGTTGAAGAGTTCGGTCAGCAAGTCCTGACATCTGGCGGGGAGATCGATAGAAATACCCTGGGCACGATGGTGTTCCAGAACCCCTCCAAACGCGAACGCCTCAATGCCATCGTCCATCCACGCACCCGAGAGTTGATCGCAGAGCGTCTGCGGCAGCTACGCGATCAGGGCTGCAGGGTAGTCGTTGTCGAGGTGGCGCTCCTGGTTGAGGCCATTCGTATGGATGTTGCCTGGACCAAGCTAATCGATGAAATATGGGTCGTCGTCGCACCGGAAAACATTGTCGTTGACCGGGCTGTGAGCCGCGGAGGGCTGGACGCTGAGGCAGTAAAGGCGCGGGTCCACGCACAGGCCACCAACGACGAGAGGCGCGAAATCGCCGACGTTGTGATAGAGAATGGCGGGAACCTTGAGCTTCTCACGGAGCGTGTCCAGAGTCTGTGGTGGGAGCGGCTAGCGACCTGACCCTAATTCGCTACCATCGTGCATATAGTGACTACAATCAGGAAGAACGAAAAGCGGGTCCAGTGGGACTAATGAAGCGTGCGGAAGCCCCTATAGAGGCCAGCGCAGCGCCAGGAGCTAGTAGCGTTACCACATGAGCACACCAACCAAGACCTTATACCGCAGCTATATTATCGAAGAGTATCACCTGAAAGAAGAGCCCTACTATGTACCCGTAGGAGACGAGGTGGAGCTGTTCGAAGCAGCCTACCAGCAGAAGATTCCGGTGCTCTTCAAGGGACCGACCGGCTGCGGCAAGACACGTTTTGTTGAGTACATGTCCTACCGTCTTGGCCAGCCCCTGACCAGAGTGAAGCAGAAATCCGACGATGGGTCCGTCTCCGCGGACGACAGCCTGAACATTCCCCTGGTCACGATCGCGTGCCACGAGGATCTGACCGCCAGCGACCTAGTTGGTCGCTACCTGCTCCAGGGCGACAGCACCATATGGATTGACGGCCCGTTGACCAGGGCGGTCAAGGCTGGAGGCATCTGCTACCTCGACGAGATCGTTGAGGCTCGCAAAGACACCACGGTGCTGATCCATCCCCTCACCGACCATCGTCGGATGCTACCGATCGAGAAGCGCGGCGAGTTGCTGGAGGCGGCGGAAGGCTTCCTGCTGGTGTTGTCCTACAACCCTGGGTACCAGAGTGCGCTCAAGGACCTCAAGCACAGTACCCGACAGAGGTTCATCGCCATCGAGTTCGATTCTCCGCCGGCCGAAATAGAGGCCCAGATCATCGAGCACGAGGGCGGGGTAGACACCAAGACGGCAGTCCAGCTAGCCAAGCTTGGCGAAAAGGTCCGCAACCTGAGAGAGCATGGCCTGGGCGAGGGTGCAAGCACGCGTTTGCTGATCTACGCCGCCAAGTTGATCTCCCAGGGTATCAGCCCTCGGAGAGCTTGCCAGGTGGCCGTGAACTGGGCGGTGACCGACGACAAGTCGATCCACGGAAGTATCGAAGAGGTTATCGCCTCTATTTTCGAGTAGAGGGATTGGCTTGCGGGCAGCGCGTATGCCGCCCAGCCCAACGACACCTTCCGCCTCACGGAGGTTCTTCCCCCCTTGGCGCTTGGATTTTTGATAGACCGGAGCGGATTCTTAGTGCGTGTGCTGCGCTCTGTGCGGGCGTAGATGCTCGAACCTCCGATGGCCGCCATTCGTGAGGCCCTCTCCGCTGTGGACAGGCAAGTCGTCTCCGACCCCGCTCTTATTCAGGCCGCCGTCATCGTATTGCTGTACCTGAGAGACGGCGAGTACCACATCCTCCTCAACAAGCGTAGCGACACGGTCGAAGACCACAAGGGCGAGATGGCGTTTCCGGGCGGCAGAATAGAGCCCACAGACGCATCGCCAGAGGAAGCAGCGCTGCGAGAGACTTTTGAGGAGATGGGGGTGCGCCCAGAGGACGTAGGAGTGCTCGGGCCGCTCGGAGGAGTGACGACCCCGTCCGGCTACTTCGTAAACCCATTTGTTGGCACGATACCTGGCGCCTACGGCTTTACGAGGAGCGCCAGTGAGGTAGCCGAAGTCGTCGAGGTGCCACTTGCGACCCTGGTCAGGGACGGAACAGTGCCGATGGACGTACCGTTCGGTAATGGTCGCACAGGGAAATTCGACGTCTACCTGTTCGAAGGGCATGTTATATTTGGAGCCACTGCTAGGATTCTTGGCGACCTGCTGAGGGTTCTCGAGCGAGTTCCAGACGAGGAGGCCCCGTGGAGGAGCGGACGAAGCTGACTGGTGAGCGCATTCGCTTGGCGCTTGGAAAGTACCCGCAGGCCGTATCTCTTCAATTCGATGAGTCGTGGTCGCGCCTGTCTTATGAACTGGACGGAGAGCAACTTGAGCGCTGGGCTGAGGTCGGGCTGCAGCTCGCCGATCAGACAGTCCGGTCTTGGGAGGCTGCCAACCAGTACTTTCGTGTGAGCCCCAAGGTTGCCGGCCTCATGCCGTTCAACTACTTCCTCCGCTGGATGGAGAGTGGGCGCGACCTGTGCACAGAGGCCCCGAGCCTGGCGATATGCTATTTCCAGGCCAGCCCTGGTGCGATGGGACGCCTCCGGTCACGCCATATCGTCACCTGGGCAGATATGGGGCGAAGCCTGTATAAGGGGACATGGAAGTCCAGCACGCTGGCCTGCAAGTTCTTCGAGGCCAGTCCCGATCTGCTTTCCAGCCTCACGGTTCCTGAACTGGAACAGTTCGTCAAGTTCCTCGACGGGCTGTCGC
>CAUZNX010000169.1:0-4445 GCA_963580905.1 Dehalococcoidia bacterium
GCGGACGATGGCAAACCCGGCATCCCAGGGTCGCCAAAGGTCGGAGGCGACTACCTGGGGCACCTCAACCACGGGGGTTACTGGCGTAGCGAGCCCGATTGGCCGTTACCGGAGACCAATCTGACGCCGTACTACCTCCACGGCGACGGCTCTCTTTCGCCGCTGAACCCTGGTTCAGGCACCGACGAGACGACCGAATTTACGTACGACCCCAGTGACCCCGTGCCAACGATTGGCGGTGGCATTTCGGCGGCGGACGACTTCCTGCCCGCCGGAGGCTTCGACCAGCGGGGCCGCCCCGACCTATTTGGCGCCCAGGACACGTTGCCACTCAACGTGCGTGGCGATGTGCTCACGTTCCAGACCCCGCCACTGGACCGCGACTTCGAGGTGACTGGGCCGATCACCATGCACCTCTGGGCCTCGTCGTCTGCAGTGGACACCGATTTCACGGCGAAGCTGATAGACGTTTATCCCGCTGGTGAGGACCACCCCGAGGGGCTGGCCATAAACATCACCGACTCCATCATCAGGGCCAGGTATCGCAACGGTTGGGACAGCCCCGAAATGATGACGCCAGGAGAGCCGTACGAGCTAGTCTTCCAGCTCTACCCGACGTCCAACGTGTTCAGGAAAGGGCATCGTTTGCGCCTGGACATCAGCAGCAGCAATTGGCCCCGCTTCGATGTTAACCCCAACACGGGTGGACCCCTGGGCCGCGACCGGGTATACAAAAAAGCGCACCAGACCATCCATCATGGGGCGGCCCGCGCCTCTCACATCGTGCTCCCTCTACAGGGATCCTAGGCGGTTGTGGCTCGACAGGCTCACCATTCTGAGCCTGTTATAATCGGACGCTGCGCCTGGGGGTAACCCATTGGCGCGCTGCGACGTTTCATATTCTGTATGGAATCCATCCATACTCACGAGGCCGTAGGTATAGATGCACGAGCTCAAAGGGACCGCATCCAAGTTAGTCGAGAGAATTTCTGACCTAATGGTGCGTCTTTGACCTCGCTACCAAGGCGAAGCAGGTCGAGGAGCTAGAGCGCGACAGCGCTGCCCCAGGATTCTGGGACGATTCCGTCGCGGCGCAGAGTGCGATGCGAAAGCTCTCAGGGCTGAAGACCGAGATCGATTCCTGGGAGAATCTAGACCGAAGGGCGCGGTCCGCCGAGGAGTTGCTGGAGCTGTCGGCGGCCGAGGGAGACGCCTCCCTCTTGGAGACCCTGGCAGAAGAGGTTGCCGCCGTCCGGGATACCCTGGACGAACTCGAGTTCAAGCTCGTTCTTTCGGGCAGGTTCGACCGGAGGAACGCCATCATAGCGATCCACGCCGGGGCGGGCGGAGTCGAGTCCCAGGACTGGGTTGGGATGCTAATGCGGATGTACCTGCGTTGGGCGGAGAACCGAGGATACAAAACCGACGTGATGGACATCTCCCGTGGGGAGGAAGGCGGCGTAAAGAGCGCGGTCATGGGCATATCGGGTGATTACGCCTACGGCTACCTGAAGGCGGAGCGAGGGGTCCACAGGCTGGTCCGGCTCTCACCCTTCGACGCCGACCACGCCCGGCACACGTCCTTCGCACTGCTGGAGGCTCTGCCCGAGGTTGAGGAGGGGGTGGATGTCACCGTCGACCCAGGTGACATCAGGATAGATGTCTTCAGGGCCGGGGGAGCGGGTGGTCAGAGCGTCCAAAAGAACTCGACGGCGGTTCGGATAACCCATATCCCGACCGGCATTCAGGTGAGTTGTCAGAACGAGAGGTCGCAGTACCAGAACAAGACCATCGCGATGAAGATTCTCCTGGCCCGTCTGACCGAGCGCGAGACACGACTGCGATCCGAAGAGGTCGCCAAAATCAGGGGGGACCACATTTCGGCTGAGTGGGGGAACCAGATTCGCAGCTACGTCCTCCATCCGTACCAGATGGTCAAGGACCATCGAACGAACTTCGAGACATCGGGTGCAGACGCGGTTCTCGACGGCGAAATAGACGGTTTCATGAGCGCATATCTCAAGCACAGTGTAGGCGAGCAGGCCGCGTCGGATTAGCCCCGCAACGCCGAGGGCTCGTGCGCATATGACCGGTAGGCAACCAAATCCAAGGTAGGAAAGCAGGCCATGAAGAAGCTCCTCTACTTATTGTTCGTCCTAGTGTCCGTCGCAGCGGTGGCGTGCGGTGATTCGAGTGCGCCAGAAGACGATGTAACGACGACCCCGTCCACTAGGGCGTCTCTACTGTCGGACACGCCAGTGCCGTCGTCGGACTCCGATGCCTCAGCCGACGACGAAGCGGCACTTGAAACAGGCGCCTCGGAGACCGATACCGAAGAGGTGGCGGTTGAGGTCCCTGACAGGGAGTTCACCGAACCGCTTAGCGGTGGCGTATTCAGACGGCTATGGACAGACCCCCCGACCCTGGACCCGCACCTGACATCAGACACGACGTCTGCAGGAATCGTGGTCGAGGTGTTCAGCGGCCTGGTGGCCTTGAACGTTGACCTGCAGCTCGTGCCGGACCTGGCCGAAAGCTGGACAATCGACAACGGTGTGGTCTACACCTTCAAGCTGCGGCCCAACGCAACGTTCCACAACGGCAAGCCGGTGACGGCTGCAGACTTCAAGTGGTCGCTTGAGAGGGCGGCCGACCCGAAAACAGCGTCACCAGTCGCCGACACCTATCTGAGCGACATCGTGGGCGCGATGGAGTACATCGAGGGGAACGCCTCTGAAATCAGCGGCATCAAGATCATCGACGACCGCACCCTGCAGATTACGATCGACGCCCCCAAGGCCTACTTCCTGGCCAAGCTAACCTACCCGACGGCCTATGTACTCGATCAGGAGACGGTGGAGGCCGGAGGGCGCAGCTGGTGGGTGGACAACCCGGTGGGCACTGGGGCCTTCAAGCTCGCCGAGTACCGTATCGGCGAGCGCATCATTCTTGAGCGCAACGACGACTACTACCGAGAACCCGCACTTCTGGACAGCATAGTCATGAACCTGGCCGGCGGCCAGGCAATGGCAATGTACGAGAACGACGAGATCGACATCACGGGCGTGGGCCTGTTCGACCTGGATCGTGTGCTCGACCCAACGGAGCCGCTCAACCAAGAGTTGGTGATAGCTCCTCCGGGCTTCAGCGTGTCGTACATCGGGTTTAACACAACTAAGCCACCCTTCGATGATCCCAAGTTCCGACAGGCACTTAACCACGCCGTGGACAAGGAGCTCATCGCGACGGAAGTCCTGTCAGAGCTGGTGCAGCCAGCTTACAGCGTCCTTCCACCGGGCTTCCCCGGCTATACCGATGATATCGAAGGACTGCTATACGATCCCGATCTCGCACAGCAACTACTGGAAGAATCAGCATATGCAGACGCTGACAGTCGGCCTCGCATTGTGGTCACTGTCCCAGGAACCGGCGGTACGATCGGCCTCGACCTGGAAGTGATCCTGGAAATGTGGAAGCAGACCCTAGGCGTCGAAGTTGAGATCCAGCAGGTTGAGTGGGCCACGTACCTCGAGGACCTTAAAGACCAGAAATTCCAGGCGTTTGCCGGGCTGGGCTGGGAAGCCGACTATCCAGATCCCCAGGACTTCCTGGACATCCTTTTCCACACCGACAGTGGAATCAACCACGGAGCATACTCCAACGCGGCTGTGGACTCGGTTCTGGAAGAGGCGCGGACCGAGCCCGATGTGCTTCGCCGCATCGAGCTGTATCACGAAGCCGAACAGCTCATCGTCAACGATGCAGCCTGGTTGCCTATGTGGTTCACGGGTGAGCGCTACGCTCTGGTCAAGCCCAACGTGGATGGGTATGCCATGACCCCGATGATCGTGCCCAAGCTACAGGAGATCAGGATAGGCGATTAGGTCGGCGGGCTGAATGTAGACGATGGGAATCTAGATGGGGTCATCTCTCCGTATTGAGATGAGAGGACACTCCCCTCGTCAGCCCCACTGTTATTGAACAGCGAATGCAAGAGGGGCCTCGACATATCGGGGCCCCTCTTGATGTAAGGGCCTGCATCTCCTATTGTTGACCCGACCACAGCGCAGACAGCGCGGTCCCGCAACGTGAGGTTCCGGCAATGTGGGTATACATAGTTCGGCGACTCGCATGGCTTCCGATCCTATTGTTGGCGGTGTCATTCATCACCTTCACACTGGGACGCTTCGGGCCGGGTGATCCCGTGATCGTCATGCTGGGCAACAGGTACGATCCCGACTCCCAGGTGACGAAGAACCTGCGCCACGAGCTGGGTCTCGACCGCCCGTTCCACGTCCAGTACGTAGATTACGTCTGGAAATTCGCGCAAGGGGACTTCGGCGAGAGTCTGAGGTTCCGCGGCCAGCCAGTCAAGGGCTTGATCCTGCAGAAAATGTGGGTGTCGGCGCAGCTTGCCGTAGCCGCCATGATCGTGAGCATCGGCG
>CAUZNX010000170.1:0-4441 GCA_963580905.1 Dehalococcoidia bacterium
AAGCCGTCGTTGCACTCCCCTACCACTGGATTGAAGGAGTAAACGCCGGGGTTCTGCTCAGCCATGTAGTCGATCAAGGCGTCGGTCGCACGCCAGAGGCTAAGTGTGCTGGTCAGCATAATCGGGCTCTCAATGACACCAAGCTCCGATACCTGCAGAAATCCGAGGGCTTTCCCGAAACCGTTGAGTACATGGACCGCGCCTACCACCTTGTTTTCAAAAAGGTTGCCCTGGTGCGGCTTGATCACCGTCACGCCCGTGCGTACAGGACCACGGCCAATATCGAGTGGGCCCTCGCCGTCGATCAGGGTGACGTGGCCAACGGTCACGTCGGGGACGTCAGTTAGCGCGTTGTGGGCACCGCGCGGCAAGATGCCGATCTCCAAACCCAAGTCGGCTGCCCTCGGTCGCTCTTCACCCATTTCTCATTCCCTCCACTATGTGGTTTCCTCGAATTTCAGGGGACCGTCGGAAGTTGCGCGGTATCGCCGGTATCATCCTGCCAGACACGTATGCGTGCCGCCATGCCCCGAATACGGTCCCGCTGAGCTGGGTCGTTGTACAGGTTGGTCATCTCGTAGGGGTCGGTGTTCAGGTCGAACAGCTCGCACTGATCACCTGGACTCAAGTTCAGCTTCCAGCGGTCCGCGGTGACCACGGAGCGCCAGGGCAGGTTGTTCATGTAGTTCATCTCAGCGGCCTTCTCTTTGGACAACGTCGGCCTGCTCTCCTCCGACGTAAGGTCCCTGTCGCCGAACCCGTTGTGCTGAATGAACACGTCGTTGCCTTCGAGAGTAGCGTTCCCCGACAGGACATCGGCGCGGCTAACCCCCTGGACGTACGGCGGAACCGGCTGACCCATCAGGTCCAATATCGTGGGGAGTAGGTCGATCTGCGAGAAGTTGCCCTCGACGAACCGCTGCTCCTGGCCCAGCCCCGGCGCGCGAACTAACAAGGGCACGCGAGAAACCGGTTCGTAGAAGCTGCGAAGCTCCAGCATGGCGTGGGAGCCAACCAGGTCACCGTGCTCGCTCGTGAACACCAGTATCGTGTTGTCGGCTACGCCCGCGTCCTCGATCGCCTTCACGATCCTGCCCACGGCGTCGTCGACCAGAGTGATGTTCGCCATATAGTTGGCGCGCAGCCTTCGCCAGCCCTCCTCAGAAGACAGGTCGTGGCCGTCGAACTCCCCCTGCATGTAGTACTCCGATCTCAGCCGGTTTACCAGGGGACCCTCATCGGGCGGCTTCAAGAAGCTCGGATCGACCGGCAACGTATCGGGGTCGTAGAGGTCGTCGTATGGCCCCTTAAATGGAGGGTGGGGCTCCAGCATGCTTACGTACATCGCAAAGGGCCCTTCAGCGTTGTCCTCGATAAACCGCTCTGCGAGACCGGTCAGGAACGTAGACTGCTGGTGGGCAGCGGGGAGCCCGGCTCGCATCTCGTCGGAAAATATCTTGCCGCCGGGCACTTCCTGGTCCGGCTCGTAGCCGAGCTCAACAAGGTGCTCACGGTAACTCGAAAACTGGCCCAAATACTCGGGTTTGGTGTACTGCGCCCAGAGGAGGTCCATGACGCTTGCCCACTCGTCGAAACCGCGCTGGCGGATGACCTCATCGCCCAGGTGCCACTTTCCGTAGTACGCAGTGCGATACTCGTCAGGCAACATCTGCGCGACCGTCTTAACATCCGGAGGCATCGCGACGCGATTGATCGGAACGCCCGCCGTGTGCGGGTACAGCCCCGTCATGATCGACGAACGTGCCGGGGCGCATACCGGCATCGTGACGTAGCAATTCCGCACAACGACGCTCTCTTCGGCCAGCGCATTCAGATTCGGCGTGCGTATCCAGTCATTGCCATATGCGCCCAGAGTGTCAAACCGCTGCCTGTCGGAGAAAATAAAGACTAGATTGGGTTGTTGGCTCATAGAAAATCACCTATGGGTAATAACTTTGGATTGTCGATATTTGACACAGGCTGGGTCACGATTTCGCGCTGAGAATGCATTCTATCAGGAGCCCGGCCCGAGATAGGCCAAATTGCACCCCCGTGGCTATCCCGATCGTTCGCCTTGGTCCAGTTGACGGCATTCGGGAATGTTCGATACCCTCACCATCACAAGCCTCAGTGGTCACGTGAGTCCCAAACTGCTGGCTGACTGACCGTAAGGATCCGAGAGCGAGATTGGCAACCACAGCTCCAACGCCATCTAACTGCGCCGAGGAACACAACCTGTGATCATCACCGACATCTCGACATTCCACTGCTCCGACGGCCTTCGCAATGCGATATTCCTGCAGGTCCACACCGACGAGGGCATCGTTGGCGTCGGTGAGCCATACACCATCGGCCCGGACGAAGGCGTACTCGGTTTAATCAAGTCCATCACGCCCTGGTTCGTCGGACAGGACCCGTCTCGTATCGAGTGGCTGCTGCGGCGAGCCCGCAACAACATGCGCTTTCCCCTTGGGCCCGTCGGCTGGTCTGCACTATCCGGTATCGACCACGCCCTGTGGGACATCGCGGGCAAAGCAGCGGGCCTTCCCGTCTACATGCTCCTGGGCGGCGCTTTTCGGGACCGCGTGCGGGTATACCACGGCGTCCAGGGCGACACACCGGACGCACTGGCTGAGGCCGGGCTCAGGCTCGTTGACGAGGGATATGGAGCGATGAAGACCTCCCCTTACCCGCCCGAGTGGCGGTCGTTGCCCTGGAACCGTGTAGTCAAAGACGCCACTGCACGAATGGAGACTCTTCGTCTGGCAGTCGGCAACGACGTAGACATCGCTCTCGACGTCCATGCCACGCTGGTTGAGCCATTCCGGGCCGAGCAGCTTGCCACGGCTGTGGAGCCGTACCGGCCAATGTTCATTGAGGAGCCGGTGCGCCCAGAGCAAGTGGACTCCTTCGCGCGATTGCGCGAGCGACTCAGAATACCGCTGGCGACCGGCGAGAACCTGTACGGTCTGGCTCAATTCGCCGCGCTGATAGACGGACACGGCGTCGACATCATTCAGCCGGATGTCTGTTCCAGCGGCGGATTGCTCGAAGTCAAGAAAATTTGCGCCGTGGCCGAGGCAAACTACGTCACGGTAGCGCCACACAATCCACTAGGGTTACTGTCCACCGCCGTTTCCGTACACCTGGCGGCCAGCACACCGAATTTTGTGATCCTGGAGTATCACGGCAAAAACGAAAGTGCCAGATCCAGGTTCGTCGACGACCCGTGGAAGCCGGTGGACGGCTACATGTCCCTGCCGGAGAGGCCGGGCCTGGGCATGGAGTTGAACCTGGAGGCCATAGCGGCGAGCCCTCCAATCGACTGGAACCGAGGTTTCCCGACGTACAACGACGGCAGCGCTGGATTTATCTAGCTGGCGGTCTCGAAGTTCCAATGAAACAGGACACAAAGCAATGCGCATCACCGACATAGTCAGCTACGTGGTCGACGGCGGCGGGCGCAATGTCATCTTCGTCAAGACGACTACCGACCAGGGTATCGTCGGCTGGGGAGAGTCGTTCAGTGTCGGGCCCGATCTGGCCGTGGCAGCAACGATCGACTACCTCAAAGATTGGTTGATCGGCGAGGACCCGCGCAACATCGAGCGGCTCTGGGCGACCATGTGCCAGGGCCTGCGCTTCCCTCCCGGCTCCATCGGCCTCGCGGCGGTATCTGGCATCGAGCACACCCTATGGGACATATCGGCAAAGGCCGTTGGCCAGCCGGTTTACAAGCTGCTGGGCGGACGCGTTCGAGACCGGGTGCGGGTGTACCAGGGCTGTGCGGGGCCAACGCCTGAAGCCGCCGCAGAGATGGCAGTGTCACTCATCGCACGATATGGCTACACTGCCCTCAAGATGAGCCCATTCCCCCCAGACTCTGACTCAAGGCCATGGAACGTGGTGCTCCGGGAGGGCCCCAAATTCATCGAAGCGGTGAGGAAAGCCGTCGGCGACGATGTCGACATCGGCCTGGATGTCCATGCCAAGGTTTTCGAACCAATCCGAGCCCTGGAAATGGCCCACGCGGTCGCGCCCCACAACCCGTACTTTTACGAGGAGCCCATCCGCCCTGAGAACATCAGCGAGATGGCGTTGCTCCGACGCCAGATGCCGATCCCCCTTGCTACGGGAGAGGCACTCTACGCCAAGTTTGAGTTTAACGACCTGATGCAGGCCCAGGCAGCGGACATTGTCCAACCTGACGTATGTGTGTGCGGCGGGCTGATGGAGATGCAGAAGATTGCCGCCATCGCGGAGGCACACGACGTGGCGGTAGCGCCCCACAACCCCATGGGACCACTGGCCGGTGCCATCAACGTACATTTCGCTGCGGCAACCACGAATTTCCTGATACTAGAGTACAAACCCCACGACACAGATAGATGGAGAGATCTGGTCAAGGTTCCGTGGGCGCCTGTAGACGGCCATCTACCCA
>CAUZNX010000171.1:0-4433 GCA_963580905.1 Dehalococcoidia bacterium
CTCCCGTGAAAAAGAGTAATCTACTGTGATCTCCACTGTTCAGGGCTTCGTTAATGGCAACGCCCAGCAAATAAGGAATCACCATGACCGCAATGGTCGAGATGGTGATAGCCGCCAGTGCACCGACTGCCAGCAGTTTATGCCGCCAGCCGTATTTCACTATGCGGAGCAATATATTCATGGCGGTTCCCATCGGGGGGCGTCATCTGGGCGCGGATAGATCACTAGGTGGTGGAAAAAGCAAGATCAATCGCGGACTCTACGGGACCATTAGAGGTGACACTCTACCACGCTGACAATCGCGCAATGAGAACCGACTTCTTTTGAACCCCAAATGCAGAGAGCATCAGCGGCTAGATAGCGCACTACATCGCCGCCATGCGTCCCGCCCAGTCTCCAGTGACCCATTCACATGGAGCAATCCACTTGACTCAACGGTTCCACGGCGCAACTCAGAGAACGCCCATACCTCCCTCCAGAAATATCCACGCGACCTATCATTATGGAAAGCTGGACACGCTAGTAGCGGGCGTATACAGTGTCGAAAATGGACTTGGAGACTGAGGAGGATAGCGATGAAATCGCTGTACAGAGCAGGACTCCTACTCGGGGCGATTGCCCTTATCGGCTGCACCGGGAGTCCGGACACGGACCCGGCCGACGATGCCCCTGCAGCGGTTCAACCTGCGGCCTCGGCGGCGACTGCCGTCCCAACTGCGCCCGACACACCAACTTCGGAGACGCCTACCACCGATGCCGAGCCGTCTGACACGGTCGAAGCCACGGCGACCACAATACCGGAGCCCCCAAAAGTCGCGGCGGCTGTGTCGAGGGACGCAAGTCTGACACTGTGCGCTCCTGATGATTCCGTAGCCGTTCAAAAGTCCAAGATGCTCGACATCCTGACAGCCCAGTTTTCCGGGATGACTACAGAGGAGCGTCCCCGGGTGCAGTTCGGCCCGGATTCCAGGGACCACCGTCAGGGTGGCATCTGGATGGTGCTGGAATTCAACGGAGATGAGCTTGAGACCGTCGCGCTAAAGAAGGCGGCGTTGGACAGTGAGATGAGGGACGCCTACGAGGCGCTCTTCACGGCAGGGTGTGAAGATCTGGCGCAGGCAGACCTGGCGAGCTATCAGAACGCACTGGTCAAGGTCTCCATGATGGGTGAGACAATCCCGCGACCCTCGATCGTCTACAAAACGAGACTGAAGCGTGACATCGCTGATTCCGTCGTCTGGGCCGACAAGGAGTCACTCGATTTCGACGAGATATGGGATGTCCTGCTACTGAATCCCCGCTGGCGGGACGAGCTCCGTGAGCTGGAGGGCGGCAATTAGGCGCTCGAAGATCAGAATAGAATGGATTACATGAGCAGCGACCCGCGACCAAAAATCCTTGTGCTGACCCCGAGTCCGCTTCTCGATGAGATCATGTCCCCCCGCGCCATCAAAGTTCTGGAGGGCCTGGGGCAGGTCGAATGGAACAGGACCGGGCGCGATCTCTCGCAGGACGAGGTGATGGAACGCATCAAAGGGTGCTCCGCCGTATTTACGTCGTGGGGACCGCCATTGTTCGACGATGAGCTACTCGACGCCGCCTACGAGCTGAAAATAATCGGGCACGCCGCCGGGTCCATCAAGCGTTTTATCCCGCCCTCGGTCTTCGAGCGGGGAGTAGTTGTCACACACGCCGCAAACACCATCGCCGCCTCCGTTGCCGAGTGGACGCTCGGCATGATGTTGATGGGGCTTCGCAGGGTGTATACCGTCGACCGCAAAATGCAGGCCGGAGAGGCGTGGCCTATATACAAGGATCTTGAGCCGACCGGGCTATACGGCAAACGCGTCGGTATCATAGGCGCCAGTCACGTCGGCCGAGCCCTCATCAGGCTGTTGCGGCCCTTTGACACCGACACCATCGTCTATGACCCTTACCTGGATGTTGAGGACGCAGCGGAGATGGGCGTCAGCAGGGTAAATGCACTCGACGAGTTGATGGCTACGTCCGACGTGATTACGAACCATGCGCCCACCACCGAAGCGACCAGGGGCATGTTGGATACGCGACTCTGGGGCCTCGTTAAGGACGGAGCGCTATTCGTGAACACCGCTCGTGCCGATGCTGCCGACTACGACGCGCTGCTCGTTGAGCTCCAGTCCGGTCGATTCACGGCTGCCCTGGACGTATTTCCAGAGGAGCCGCTGGCAAACGACAGTCCCTTCAGGAGTCTCCCAAACGTGATCCTGAGCCCTCACGCCGCCGGGCTGACCATCGAATCGAAACTCCGGCTGGGTGAGACCGTGGCCGAAGAGTTCGCGCGCTACTTTAATGGCGAGCCGTTGCATCACCAGGTCACCGCCGTTATGCTTTTCAAAATGGCATAATTGGAGCACCGTCGACCGGACTCATTTCAGTGCCACCAATTCTGTAATAACAAGGACGGATTTCATGATCCAATATCCCGCTTATAAAATCGCCGCAGCACACGTCGCCCCGGTCTTCATGGATGTCGCTGCAACCGTAGACAAGGCCTGCTCCATCATCCGAGAGGCAGCCGGCAACGGAGCACAGCTCGTCGTATTCCCAGAAACGTATATCCCCGCGTTTCCCCTCTGGTGCGCCTTGCAGGCGCCGATTCACAACCACGACCTCTTCCGTGCGCTGGCCGCAAGCACGATTCGGGTGCCGGGCCCGGATCTGGACATGGTGGCCAATACGGCGCGTGAGGCCGGCGTGTTCGTATCGATGGGCTTCAACGAGGGCACGGACGCAAGCGTCGGAACTATCTGGAACTCGAACGTGCTGATTGGGGACGATGGCGCCATCCTGAATCACCACAGGAAGATAGTCCCGACCTTCTACGAGAAGTTGGTGTGGGCAAGAGGAGACGGAGCCGGCCTCCAGGTCAGCAACACCAAAATAGGCCGCCTGGGCATGTTGATCTGCGGGGAGAATACCAATCCGCTCGCACGATACACCCTGATGGCTCAGGGCGAACAGGTTCACATGTCAACCTACCCGCCCACGTGGCCGACCCACGATCAGGTGCCCTCCGACAACTACGACCTTGAAGAAGCCATCAAGATTCGTGCGGCGGTTCACTCCTTCGAGGCCAAAGCCTTCAACATCGTCGCGGCTGCCTTTTTGGATCAGGCCACTCGAGATCTACTCGCAGCTCGAGACCCTGATGCCGGCCGAATCCTGGATAGCAGTCCACGAGGGGTCTCGGTCGTGATGGGACCCCACGGAAAGCCGGTGTCCGAAGTGATGAAGGACGATGAGGGACTGCTCTACGCCGACATAGATCTCTCGGCATGTGTCGAACCGAAGCAATACCACGACGTGACCGGCGGCTACAACCGCTTCGATATCTTTAAGCTGACCGTCGATCGCACGGCCCACCGGCCGGTCCACTTTGAAGCAAGGAATGGCGGCCCCGACACTCCAGCAAAAGAAGGTGTTCGTGACGCCGAGTAGCGTTCCACGTCCGATGTTGGATGACCGGTACGCGGCTCCGGCCTCGGGGAATCTGTCGATGTAAGTATCACGTATTACGAAAGGTAAGGCGGCCTGGAATTCGGGAGTAATTGTTGCTTATGGGCACCTAATCTGTAGTAACCGAGGAGTCAAATCATGCCTCGATTCATAGTCATTGCCGGCATTACTCTCCTGGGTCTAATCTTGCTCTCGGCCTGCTCGGATGACGCCGAGCCGACATCGGAGCAGGTCGCCGTACCCACTACCGTTTCTCAGGACCAGGCATCAGCCACCCCCGAACCAACGGCCACCGCGACCGTTGCGCCGACCCCCATGCCAACGGCGGCTCCCGAACCAACGTCCACTGCGATTGTTGCACCCACCCCCACGCCAACGTCGGCTCCCGAGCCAACGGCCACCTCGACCGTTGCACCCACTCCCACGCCAACGGCCACTGCGACTGTGGAGCCAATCCCGGCGTCCGGCGAATCCGTAACTATCTCCCTCGACGAGTTGAATGACTCCGGCCAGAGCGGCACTGCGACCTTAACCGCTGTCGGGGAAAGTACCATCGTTTATCTGACGCTTTCGACAGGCACCCTGCAGACTGAGTTGGTCCACATCCACGCAGGCCAGTGCGGCGACAGCCTCGGTGGGGTAGCACACGGGCTGACCAACTTTGTGGATGGCTCTGGCGAATCGGTGACCTCCGTGGACATCACCATCGATAGCTTGCTCACAGGTGGCTTCGCTGTCAACGCCCACCAGAGCGGCAACCCTGGCACCTACACGGCGTGCGGCAACATCCCTGCGAAGGGGCAGGCCGTCAGCATCGCCCTCGATGAGCTGAATGCCTCCGGCCAGAGCGGCACGGCAACCCTAACCGCCATCGGAGACACGACGGTAGTTGAGCTGACGCTTTCGACAGGCTCCCTGGAGACGGAGCTGGTCCA
>CAUZNX010000172.1:0-4397 GCA_963580905.1 Dehalococcoidia bacterium
GGAACGGCGGCGCAATGCAAGTGCGGTCAAAAAGCTCAAGATATATTTCCTTCGCTCAGAGTGCAACCCAATCTGATTCGCAGGGAGTTAAGTCCCGCACTACGCCGTGGAACAGGCCGGAGCGGAGGTAGATGAAATTGCCACAGGTCGCGTGGGTTTACGGGGAGAGCGCGACCTCACTGAGCATCTTTTTGGTTGACATGATGTGGTTGTTGAGACGCAGCGCCTTCGGGGCTATCCCCAGGGCGAGCCCAAGCATCTGAGGCAGATGCAAGATAGGCATATCGATCGGCCTGGCAGCCGCCTTTGCGGCCTGGGGCTGGAATCCGTCTAGGTTCAGGTGGCACAGCGGGCACGGCGTAACCATCGCGTCCGCGCCCCTGTCCTTGGCATCGATGGTATGGTTCGCAACCATCTTCATCGAGTTCTTCTCGTTGATCGTCAGTATGGGAAATCCACAGCAGGCCGTCTTGCCGGGGAAGTCTACCACCGTGGCCCCAAGGGCCTCGATTACCTTCTCCAGAGAGTCTTCGCGTTCGGGGTGAGCCTCAAATTCCAGAGCTGATGTCGGACGGACCAGGTAGCAGCCGTAGAAAGGGGCCGCCTTGAAACCGGTCAGCGGCGAAACCACCAGCGACTTGAGCTTCTCCAGTCCCACGTCCTCAACGAGCGCCCACAGCAGGTGCTTGGGTTCAGCGTTGCCGCTGTACTCAAGGCCCTCTTCGGCCAGGTCCGCGTTAATCGATGCCAGGTACTCCGGGTCTGCCTTGAGCCGCTCATTGGCCTGGGACATGACCCCTTGGCAGGTGCTGCATATGGTCAGCAAAGCCATCCCGGATTTCTCGGCCAGGGCCAGGGTCCGCGCGTTGAGAGTGTCCGCCAGACGAAGGTTCTTTTCCTGTAGTATGCCGGAGCCTGTGCAAGACGCCGTGCGCATCGGCTCATAGTCGAGCTCCATGCCGAGTATCTTGCAGATCTCCATGGTGGATTGGAACAGCTCTGGCGCTGCCCCACGAGCTACGCACCCGGGATAGAAAGCATACTTCATCGGTCACTCTCAACTTTCTTGAAGATGCGGCGGACATTCTCTTGTCCAGGGTTTTTTTTGTGAATGATGGGCGGCATCTTGCCTCGGAGCTGCGCACGAATGCCAACAGGCACTAGCTTGATCATCTCGGGAATGTTGAACATCCCTTTGGTTTTGAGAGGCAGCCTCAGCTCGTCAACACGACCGCTATGCTCGACCATCTCTGTGAACACGGTGGCATGGCGGGCGCCGTAGGTCTTGTCGTACCCAGCCTCCATTGCCTTGTCCCTGAGAGCCATGATCCTGCCCATCGGGTCCACGCCCTTGGGGCAGACCTCGACGCACATCATGCAGCGAGTGCAGTCCCACATCCCGCCCGGCTCATTCAAGTCTCCGAGCCGTTGCTGTGCAGCGCCATCTCGCGGGTCGCCCACGAACCGGTACGCCTTCGCCAGCGCCGCGGGCCCCAGGAAGCTATCGTCGACCTCCAGCACCGTGCAGTCCGAAACACATGCCCCGCACATGATGCAGGCCATAGGCCCGGCTAGGTTGAGCATGTCATCGGCGTCGGCCACGTACTCGTTGTCCGGGCCCGGCTCAGGTCCATCGGGCTTGAGCCAGGGATCCACGGCCCGGACCTTTTCCCAGAACGGCTGGAAGTCCACCACTAGGTCTTTAATCACTTCGAGGTTGCCTGCGGGCTCAACGACTACCTTGCCGTCTTCCTTCGAGATCACGTCCATGATCTTGGTGTTGCAGGCCAACATCGCCTGACCGTTGACACGCATTGCGCAGGAGCCGCAAATGGCACTACGACACGAACACCGAAGTGCCAATGTCCCATCGATCTCTTCCCGCACCTTGATCAGACCATCCAGTACCGTCGCCGAGTCATCCATCTCGAACTGGTAGTCCTGGTAGTAGACCTCGGGGCTGTCCGAGTCCGGGTTGAACCTCTTAACTCTGAGGGTCACATCCATCTGCTAGCTCCAATGTTGTCTTGTGTCTTGCCGTCTTCCCATCCGAACACACGTAGGGGCAGGTCAGCGACCTGCCCTCTTTCACACCGATCGCAGTAACCATTCAGCGCCATCAGTACTTCCGCGCCTCTGGGGTCCACTGTGTAATAACTACCGGCAGGTGACTTATCTCTGGCCCTTCTGGCCCACGGGTAAGCAGGATGTGCTTCAACCAGTTCTCGTCGTCCCGCTCCGGCATGTCGGTCCTGAAGTGCGCGCCCCTGCTCTCATTGCGTTCCGGTGCACCGGCGGCGATGGCCTCGGCGCAGTCCAGCATGAATCCCAGTTCCAGGGTGAATATCAGGTTGGTGTTGAAGGTCTTGCCCTTGTCCGTCACGGACACGCTCTTATACCTCTCGCGCAGTCCGACGAGCTTGGACTTCGCCTCCTCCATCCCGGCCTGCTCACGGAATACCGCCAGATGCTGGTTCATGGCCTGGCCCATTTCCAGTCTCACCTGGCCGAAGCCCTCTCCAACATCGCGATTCAGCATGTCCTGAATGTGCTCACGGTCGCCGTTGGCCGCTGAGTCATTGATCGCCTTGTGAGACTTGCCCTTCACCAGCCCAGCGGCGTGCTCACCAGAGCGACGACCGAACACCAGCGTGTCTAGCAGCGAGTTGGCCCCAAGCCTGTTGCCTCCGTGGACGCTAACGCAGGCCGTTTCGCCTGCCGCGTAGAGCCCAGGAACAATCGTCTCACCATCGACATTAGTCTTGATTCCGCCCATCTGATAGTGCATACCAGGCCGGATCGGCACCGGCTCGTAGAGCATGTCTACGTTCGCGAAATCCTTGCCAAGCTCACGAATCTGAGAAAGGCTTTCACTGATTTTCTTCTCGCCCAGATGTCGGCAGTCCAGAAAGACGCATCCGTCCTTGCCGCGCCCCTCATTGATCTCCGTCTGCTCGGACCTGGACACCACATCACGAGAAGCAAGTTCCATCATGTTGGGGGCGTAGCGCTCCATGAAGCGTTCGCCATCGGCGTTGATCAGATACGCGCCCTCGCCCCTGGCGGCCTCTGACATCAGAGCGCCATTGCTCTTGAGGGTCGTCGGGTGGTACTGGACCATCTCCATGTCCATAAGGGGAGCGCCGACACGGTAGGCCAGCGACATCCCGTCGCCAGTGCAGATCAGGGCGTTGGTACTGGGCTCGAAAACGCGCCCCAGACCGCCTGCCGCGATGATCACAGCCTTGGCCCGGATCACGTGGATCTCCCCGGATCGCATCTCCATCGCCACGGCACCGCAGCACTCGCCGTCTTCCATGAGCAGGGAGAGGACGAACCACTCCTCATACACACGGACATCGAGCTGCATTACCTGCTCGTAAAGTACATGAAGGAGTGCCTGGCCCGTGAAATCGCCGACATAGAATGTGCGCGCCTGACGCTGACCGCCGAAGGCCCTCGCACCAAGCTTGCCGTCTTCGTCTCGGCTGTAAATGACCCCCATGTGCTCGGTGGCGATGACCTCTCGGCCAGCCTCCTGACACATGACCTCGATAGCATCCTGGTCGCCAAGGTAATCACTGCCCTTGACGGTGTCGAACCCGTGGTCTTCCCACGGGTCGCCACGCTCGGTCAGAGCGGCATTGATACCGCCCTGAGCAGCGTTCGAATGACTTCGGACGGGATGCACCTTGCTGAGAACGGCAACATCGACGCCGCTCTCACGGGCCGCGAGCGCCGCCCGCATCCCTGCTAGCCCAGCCCCAATTACCAGTACGTCGTGATCAAACATTTACGCCTGCCCCGGTACTCATAAAGTCTTGCGTGAAATATATCACCTACTACTCGCGCCTACAAGGCACATATCTTGCAAATTATGTGAAAACCGCCATGATGTGGAACCCCATCCCTTAAGACGCCGTAATCATCTCCCCCGGCACGATAGCTCCCAGGAAGTCACGCCGCCACGTCAGATCAAGCGGAATCACCTTTTACGAACTGCACCTCTGCATCGCCGAACTTGAGCACGTCGCCGTGTTTCAACTCGACTCCTGAGATCGGCACATCGTCGACAGACGTGCCGTTTACACTACCGAGATCGTAAAGCCGCGCGCCCCGTGGCATCTGCCGCAACATCGCATGGAGAGCGCTTATGGCCGGGTCGTCGATGTTCACGCCACCATACCCCGCCTGCCTTCCGATAGTCATGTCCCCTTGCCCAACCTTAAAGCTCTTGCCCATCGCGGGACCCGACTTGACCAGCAGAACTCCAGTCTGCGCCGCAGGGGCTTCTGCGCTCTCTACCCCATCTTCGGCATCAGTCTCGGCGGTCACCAGTGTGTAGTGCAGAATTGATTCTGGTGCCATTACTAGAACCCAGATCGGCGAGGGTATAG
>CAUZNX010000173.1:0-4392 GCA_963580905.1 Dehalococcoidia bacterium
GACGCCGAAGCCGATGGAACCCTGTCCCCCGGCCAAACTGTCGTCGAGCTCACCAGCGGCAATACCGGCACCGGTCTGTCCATCGTGTGCGGAATAAAGGGCTACCCATTCGTCGCAGTCATGTCCAGGGGCAACTCAATGGAGCGAGCACGAATGATGCGTGCCCTCGGCGCAGAGGTGGTGATCGTAGACCAGGCAAAAGGAGCAACCCCTGGCCAGGTGTCGGGGGCAGACCTTGAGCTGATCGAGGCAGAGGCAATACGCCTCGTCGACGAGAGGAACGCATTCAGGGCCGACCAGTTCCTATTGAGAGGCAACTTCCGAGCCCACTACGAGAACACGGGACCCGAGTTCCTGGCCCAGTCGAATGGCGCGGTAACCGCGTTCTGCGACTTCGTTGGCTCCGGCGGTAGCTTCGCCGGCTGTGCCGCCGCCTTCAAGGACCACAACCCGGACATACAGTGCTATATCGTGGAGCCCGATGGTTCCGCCGTACTGGCCGGCCAACCCATAACGGACCCGAACCACCGAATCCAGGGCGGAGGCTACTCACTCTCAGATCTGAGCTACATTGAGCCGCGCCTGGTCAATGGCTACCTGCAAGTGACCGACGAGGACGCCATCGCCAACGCTCGCCGACTAGCCCGGGAGGAGGGCATCTTCGCCGGCTTCTCCTCAGGCGCCAACGTCGCCGCGGCACTCCAACTTCTGAACGGTCCATGCAAGGGGATGGCAGTAGCGGTCATAATCTGCGACTCAGGCCTAAAGTACCTAAGCACCGACCTCTGGGAATAGCCGCCACTGGCGGGTTTTGTATAAGAAGAGTGCAGACGGGCCGCGCCCCTTTGCCTCAACTTGGGCGCGCCATTCCGTGTGTCGACAGCGGCACCAAACTGGGCTCGAGGACTGGACCGGTACCTTCAAGTGTCCAGCACAATCAGACACGACTGTTCCCGTTTTTCCCATGGGATGTGCAGAGGGGCACAGCCCCATTTCTCACTTTGGAAAGCCCTTCAGTGTGTCAACAGCCATACACCCTTTCACCCGAGGACTTGACCGGAGCCTTCAACAGTCCAGAACATTCAGACATGACCGTTCCTATTTTTCTCCGAGGGTGTGCAGAGGGGCTGTGCCCCTCTGCCGGGAGTCTGAGGCTGTCCCTCAGAAAACTTACTATTCCTTATTTTTTTCTTATCGGGTAGGGGGAAGCACCGAGCCCAGCCACGCCTTATTGCAATCTTCTGAGCCATCCCTGCGTAGCCAGCGCCAGGACAGACGCCACAATCGCGGCGACTCCAAGCACCGCCAGCGTGCCCTCAATACCGAACCTGTCAACGGCCAGCCCGGCAGGCAGCACCCCCAGGAACGCGATCCCAAGCCGCATCTCATTGACCGACATGAGCCGTCCTCGGAATCGGTCTTCCGCATGCTCCATGATCAGACCTTGCGTCAACACCCTGTGGCCCGCCTCTCCAAGACCAAATATCGCCAGCACCGCCACGGCTGCCACATACGACGTGAGCATAGCCACCACCACGAGCGCAATGCCCGAAAAAATCCCGGCCATCAGGAACATGAGCCCTCGCCCCTTGCGGCCTAGCGACGCGATCGCCAACGACCCGGCCAGCGCACCGCCCCCCGCCGCGCTGACCAGCAGGCCTAGAGATTGCGCGTCACGATGTAAGACGTCCACCACCAGCACAGGTAGCAGCGCCCGAAGCGGCGTGGTCAATAGTGATACCGCCAACGCCACCAATAGCATCACCTGCACCAGTCGGTCGTGCCATATGTACGCCAGCCCCGAGGCAATCTCCGACAGCATCGGAGATTTGACCGGCGCAGCGTCTACGGCCGGCCGCTTTACGAGCATCGTGAACATTACCGCGACAACGCTCATGCCCGCTATGACGGAGTAGACACCCCCAGGGCCGAACCAACCATAAAGCGCTCCACCGATGACCGGGCCTATCAGAATGGAGCCGCTCATGCCCGCCCCCGCGAGGGCTACGGCGTTACCGATCATCCGTTGGCCGACGATCTGCGGAACCAGCGCGTGGCGTGCGGGAATAGTGAGAGCCCACGCCACCCCTTGAACCAGCGCCGTGGCCAATAGGTGCTGCCAGGTGATCGTATCAGTTGCTACAGACACCGCGATAAACACGCCGTTGAGTCCAAGAACCATCTGGCCCACTATGACCAGCGCCTTGCGATCCAGTCGGTCCGCGATGGTGCCCCCGAGTAGGGACAGCACCAACAACGGCGCGACCTCCGCGACGACAACAGCGCTCAGGAGCTGCGGCGAATCGGTGAGCTGGTACACCAGAAACCCGCGAGCAACCTGATTCATCTGGCCAGCAGTTACGGCGAAGTTCGTCCCCATCCACAACAGTGCGAAATCGCGGTTCGCCAGGGAACCCAGCGCGTGACGCCAGGCCGCAATGTAGCTGGGTCGAGAGTCAGCAGGATCGGGTGGGATTTTGGTCTCCGAATCCATCGGTGTGACAGATTCCCCAGCTGGCCAACTCAATACCTGGCGGATTTCTATTTCGCCGACATCGGTAAGGATGAATTCTTCGACCCCAGACTGCCCTTGAAAAGTCCCTTCAGGACGGTATGAGAGCCGTATGTGGAATAAGCCGCCCTCTTCTTCCGAATCCTGTTCTGCGCCAGCCACTTCGAAGACCATCTGGATGCCTTTAAAGCCTGCCCCATAATTGCCGGGCTCTTCTCCCGCCGTGCGCATGGCAACCACGCGGGCCTGGGCCATCGAGATATACCCGACGGCCTCCCCCGCAGAGTCGAACTCGAACGAGTCCTCCTTCTTGTCTTCGGGGTCTAGGTTTTCCCGGTCGTCAACCATGGGCTTTTACTCAATATCCAATGTATCTGATGGTGACCACATATCAACCCCATTTGTAGCGCTGCGTTAGAACCCTAACGGCATGAGCACCGACCGCACTAAGCGTGCGCAGCACCCTCAAATTGAAACCGGTATATGATATCCTCTCCGCTGATAGAAAGATAATTCGGACATAGCAGGAGGACGGCACCACATGGCGGACAAGAAGCTGCGAGCAGGAGTGATCGGAGCCAGGCTTGGCGCGGCCCACGCGTATGCCTATGCGAACTCGTCTGAGTATGAATTAGTAGCGGTCTGCGATTTGTTTCCAAAGATAATCGACGAGATGTGGGAGAGAGCCAAGCTTCCAGAGGGCTCGGTTCACACCTACACCGACTACAAAGAGATGTTCGAAAAAGAAAACCTGGACGTCGTCAGCGTCACGGTTCCTGACCACCTACACGCCGACCCCGTTTGCGATGCGGCGGACGCGGGCATCAAGGGAATCTTCAGCGAGAAGCCGCTGACCATCAACCTCGAAGATGCAGACCGCATCATCGACGCCGTGAAGCGCAATGGTACCAAGATGTCCGTCGACCACACTCGAAGTTTTGTCCCCGTCTACCGCGAGGCCCGAGAGTCGGTCCGAAACGGCGACCTCGGCGGCCTCACCCGTATCGTCGCCCACATGGGCGGACACAGAGCGATGCTGTTCCGCAACGGTACCCATATCGTCGACCTCATTGGCTACTTTGCGGAGTCGAAACCGAAGTGGGTGCTTGCCGTCCACGAGCAGGGCTTCGAAGACTATGGCATCGTCTACAAGGGCGAGGGTGGCAAGGATCCGGCGCTCGACCCCGGCTCGACACTGATCATCGAATACGAAAACGGCGTCCGGGCCATCCTGAACTCGGCAAAAATGACCCCCGCATTCACCGAGATCGACGTGATGGGTCCAAAGGGACGTATCAGGGCGGACGACGCCGGAGGAAATCGATGGCTCTCGGACAAGGTTGAGGGCGCGCTAACCCTCGACCCGACCTTCGACCACGCTGGCTACCCCGAGTTCTTCGGGGATGCCCTGATCCCGGCAGTCCAAGAAATGGCCCAGATGGTCCTCAACGACGCAGCGAGTAGCTCGCCCCCGGAGCGCGGCCGCGACACCCTGGAGATCATGCTAGGCGCACTACTCTCCCAGGACGGCGGCAACATCAAGGTAAACCTGCCTCTAGCACGGAACTAATTTCCGTCAACGCATAAGGGCGGGTCTGGCGACCCGCCCTTATAGAACCGTGACAACATCAGGGCCTGCCCATCGCCTGTTTCCATGTCAACCTGAGCAGAGCGAAGGGTCAGGGGCGATGGGGGCCACCCGCCGTGAAAAGACATGCGCCGCCCCACTCCAGATACTTCGTCGGCAGCCTCCTCAGCAGGACAGCGGGGCGTAGCGGACACCTGATTTTCTGAGCCGCGCCCCAACCTTATCGATCGAGACATTCCTCAAGCGTGGTCGCAGAGTCCGACAAACGCTTGTCAAATAGCTTTCGCAGCGA
>CAUZNX010000174.1:0-4294 GCA_963580905.1 Dehalococcoidia bacterium
GGAGTTTGCACCGATGAATATCGCCTAGAGTCGCGCTGGTCGAGCCGACGGAAAGTCTCCCTCCTTTCTGGCATTCACACCGAATGCCTCGACACGTTCGCTGCCTCTAGGTCTGCCCTCCCTGCCCATTGTGGGTACATGGTGTACCTCGTCTTCCCGCGAACATGCCGCCAGGACTCCCTGCTCGACCGCGCGACTGCGTGTTCCCTTTTCTTCGGGTTCAGCAGGGGGTCCACCATGTTCAAAGCCAGCCCTATCCGTCCATACATCGAGCTTCTTTCGAGCTACTTGAAACCGCTTCGCTCCAGGATGTGGGCGCTTGCCGTCCTGCTACTCGGAGCGATCGGACTACAGCTCGCCGGGCCGCAGGCCGTTCGCTACTTCATTGACACCGCACAGACGGGGGGAGACTTGAGCGCGTTATACGCGGCCGCGGCCTTGTTTCTGGTATTCAATTTGGCGAGTCGGGCCCTTGGAGCGCTCACAACATATCTTGGCAACGATGTCGCCTGGCGTGCCACAAACAGCATGCGGTCCGACCTGCTGCTGCACATCCTGAACCTGGACATGTCCTTCCATACCGAGCACACACCCGGAGAGTTGGTGGAGCGCGTCGATGGTGACATCGACAGGCTATCCAACTTCCTCTCCCAGTTCGTCGTACGGCTGGCCGCCAGCCTACTCCTGACGGCCGGTGTCCTGGTTTTGCTACTGCTAGACGACTGGCGGATCGCCCTGGCCGTTGCCGGATTCGTCTTTCTAGACCTCTTTGTACACACCTATGGGCAGATGCTTACTACTCCGCACTGGAAATTACACTTTAAGACCCGCGCCGACGTATCGGGCTTTGTCGGGGAACACTACCCGGCACTCAAGGACATCCAGAAGTCGGGCGCCGAGGGGTATGCCGCGGGACGCTTCCACAAGCTGATCGGAGAGTGGCGGCGAACCTACCTATGGGCGCATATGACCTCCTCCGGGGCGTGGCAAATGTCGCTAGGAGTGTTGGAACTGGGCAACGTGGTCGCCATGTGGATCGGGGCCTACCTATCCCTGTCGGGCTCGGTGACCATTGGGACCGTATACCTGGTGTTCCACTATCTCCGATTGGTCAAGTTTCCTCTCTTGGATATCTCCGCGGAGATTCAAAATTTACCGCAGGCCAGGGCAGCAGTCCAACGCATCAGGGAGCTTTTCGATGTCGGACCGACGTTACCTGACACCGATGACGCGCGGAGTCCGGGCGAGCTCTCAGTCGAGTTCAAGGGCGTATCGTTTTCCTATCTGCCGGAGCGTTCGGTACTCAAAGACCTGTCGTTCGAACTCCGGCCCGGTCGAGTTCTCGGTGTGTTGGGCCGTATGGGAAGCGGCAAAACGACCTTGTCCCGGCTGGTATTCCGTCTCTGTGACACGGACCGTGGCGTCGTGCAACTGGGGGGCGTGGACGTGCGTGAGATACGTCTTGACGAGTTGCGCCGTCGCGTAGGGATGGTCACGCAAGATGCACAGCTGTTCAACGCCTCGGTCCGCGATAACCTCACTCTGTTCGACAACTCCATCGATGATGGCCGGATCGTCCGATGCCTCGACGATCTCGGCCAGGAACCCTGGCTGCGGTTGCTGCCTGAGGGACTGGACACGGTCCTGACGGCGGGCGGGGAGCAGCTCTCGGCTGGCGAGGGGCAGCTCGTGGCGTTTGCGCGTGTGTTTCTGCGGGATCCGGACCTCGTCATACTCGACGAGGCGTCGTCCCGCCTTGACCCGGCGACCGAAAGCGTGGTCGAGAGGGCGGTCGACAGTCTCCTGGAGGGCCGCACGGCAATAATCATCGCCCACCGACTGGCAACGCTGGAGCGTGTCGACGACATTCTCATTATTGACGACGGCCGTGTCGTGGAGCACGGTTCGCGGGAGGCCCTGGCGGCGGCCGAAACGTCGCGGTACTCAGGTTTGCTCCGCACTGGCATGGAGGAGGTACTGTCTTGAGCACACTGAGATACCTACTGCGCGTTGTCCGCCTCAGCCCCTGGTTGTTTGTGATGTCTAACGTCCTGTCCATCGGGTTTTATGGGCTTCCACTACTCTTTGGGCTGATACTACGGGAGTTCTTCGACTCTCTCGTTGCTGCCACACCTGTGGATCTCAGCACGCAAATGTTAGTCGCCCTATACGCGCTGTTGATCTCTTTGACTACTGTCGTGTCGGTGGGGATGTCGGCCTCCGATGGCTTCTTCGGGGTAAGGGTGATGTCGAGTCTTCAAAGGAACCTTTTCAAGGGCATCATGTCCAGCCGCCCGCCAGTAGGAGGTCCGAATCCGGGTGACATGGTCAACCGGTTCAGCCAGGACACGGAGGCCTTCGCTCAGCCTGTCCAAGAAGGTGCGTACCTCATAGGCTTTTCGGTTTCGTTCGGAACGGCTTTCGTGATCATGGCGCTGGTCAATCTGCCAATGGCCGTTATCGCTCTTGCGCCTCTGGTGGTTGTCGTGCTCGCCACCAGGATGCTTCAGGACTATGTCCAGCGTTTCAGGGAGGCGACGCGAGAAGCGACGAGCCAGGTCACCGGCTCCGTTGGAGAACTCGTGGGCGCAGTGCAGGCGATCAAGATAGCCAACGCGGAGGGTCGTGCCATCCAGCATTTTGACATACTCGGTGACGTGCGCCGGCAGGCGTTCCTCAAAGAAACAGTGGTGGCCGCCGCCCTCGACTCTATTAACCTAATGTCGGTCACCCTCGCAATGGGCGCAATCCTTATTTCGGGCGCGCATCTGATGCGAGCGGGGACCTTCAGCCTGGGCGATTTCGCCCTTTTTACCACGTATGTGACCGTCTGGCCTGTCGCGGTATTCCCCGCGTTTTTCGGAGGTTTGCTGGCCAACTACAAGCGCTCTCGCGTGTCGTTGGAGCGCCTCTTCGAAGTTCTTCCGCCCGAATCCCGCGACGTCCTTTTTGAAAGGAACCTGATGAGCAACGCCGGAGGGGCTCCGAGGATATCCTTGGACCACGTCCCCGATTCCGGGCGCTTGGAGCTGCTGGAGTTGGTGGGCCTGACCTACCGCCATCCAGATACTGATCGTGGAATCGAGAACTTCAGCCTTCGGATAGGACGCGGTACGTTTACGGTGATCACCGGGCGGATCGGTGCTGGTAAGACCACGCTGTTGGAGACGCTGCTTGGGCTAGTCCCGGCAGACGCTGTGGGAGCGTCTTTTTGAGCTAGACGGGATCACCAGTTTGGTCGTCTCACATCGGCGCACGGCATACCGCCGTGCCGATCACATCGTCGTGCTAAAAGACGGCAAGGTCGAAGCGGAGGGCAAATTGAACGACCTATTACGGACGAGCGATGAGATGCGGCTGCTATGGTACGAAGATCCGACCGCAGCCATCCCATAGGAGGCCACGATCACTTAGCACCGTGACCAACGTTGCTGCACGCGTCGAATGAGAGCAAAAGGCCAGCGGCCCCCTAGACGCCCGCTCCCAGGCGCCCCGAAACCGTGAAGCGCTCCGACTCCGGCTGCCGCGACCACAGCTCCACCGCACCGGCCATTGCCGCGGCACGTTCGTGGCTAGCCTTCCAATGGTCGTAGATATCCTCACTCTCCCACAATACGAGGCTCGAAATCTTCGACGGGTCGGACTGAGACAACAGCTCCTCGCGCGAGACAAACCCCGACGCCCGACTCTGAGCACGCCCATTACCCTCCAAAAGCTCCCGCGCTTCCTTCATGCGCCCATCCTTCGCCCAATGATGCGTCAACACACCTAGCATATTTTCCCTTTCGTACCTCCGCCCCTATCCAGGGGGAGGATTGTGGTGAGGTTCTCTCGCCTCACTCATAGCACTGCGGCTGGCAGCACCACAATATGCGCCGGCCCGGTACCGCAACACCTGCGCGCCCATCCCTTTCCAGGTTTGGGCATATTCGGCCAGCGCCGCTGGCGTGTAGTGCGGTATTTGGCCACCAAAGTCCGGCGCATTATCCGATGGCGCGGGCTTGCCGGTCCATCCACCGTGGGCATACGCACCGATGATTCCCGAAAAAGCATTCCTCAGATGAGGCATCCACTTGGATATCGCCGGCGGAAACGTGCACATGGCCAGCAGTCCGTCGACGCGGTAGTCGTCGAGAGCATCGACGAGCTTTTCGACACCCGTCTCGTCCGCAAGATTACCGTCAGCGCCCAGATTGCCCACGCCAAGAAACAGCGGTAGATCGATCTCGGCGCAGGCCTGCACCGCATCCACACAGTCGCTCACAAAAGGCACGTACTCGACCAGGATAAAGTC
>CAUZNX010000175.1:0-4270 GCA_963580905.1 Dehalococcoidia bacterium
GTTGGCCGCGTCGGTGAGGAGGGCGAGGCCCCGAAGGATGAGTATGAGACGCTCGATGAAAATGAGTTTCGGGTCGACGGCGGAATGGGCGTCGACGATGTCGAGGAGGAACTTGGTATCAAATTGCCCGAGGGCAGCTACGAGACCATCGCCGGATTCGTATTGGATTCACTAGGGCATATTCCTGTGGAGCAGGAACGGTTCGACCACGATGGCCTGAGGGTTGAAGTGGCCCAAATGCGAGGCCAAAAGATAGAAATGATCAAGCTGACGAAGGGGCCGTTCACGTCATCAGGAATCTGACTGCCTGTTTGGCGAACACCCAAGTCGCGTTGACCCGCGATCGCCTGAATTCCGTCTAGTAGATTCTGCGCGTGGAGCAGAATCTACCTAGCCTGTCTGTCAGGACGGCGGCGTCATCGCCCAGCAGCTCTTCCAGCCTCCGGAGCATACCTGTACTGGCTATAGCCGCTCCGCAGCTCTCGCAGAACGTAGTTGGTCGCCATGTCCAGTTCACCCGCCCGATTGGCGAAGTTGATGTACAGGTCCACGCCCTTCCGCTCGACCGCTTCGTACATCTTGGTGGCGTCAGCGACGGTAGTCGCAAAGGGTTTCTCTTACAGTATCGTAGTGGCGCCTGCTTCGACAGCGGCTAGAACGGGTTCCAGGTGAATTGGGTCCGGCGTTGTGACGACGACAAGGTCCGGGGAGTTGGCCCTCAACATATCGCCATAGTCCGCATAGGGTTTAGCCCCGATCCGGGCCCCCAGGTCCTCGGCTATCTGGGCCCTAATGTCCGCCACCCCCACGACCTCAACCTCCGGGTTGTGGCTCAGAGCCTCTGCATGCTGCTGCCCCATTATTCCCAATCCGATCACGAAGCCTTGATTTTGCTCATCCGGACGCCTCTCTGGCATGGATTCTTGAAATAGCCTAAGTTGCGCTCGTTGATGGCGAACTCGCCGCATCTTCGATTACTCGCATCGACTTCCACTTGGCCCCGCGATATCGGATCAAGAACGCGAAACCCGTGACGATGACATGCACGGTAAGAATACTCCAACCAACGTTGACCCCGGCGTCCAGGACGACCAGGGCAATGTAGCTCGGGAGCACCAATCCAAGCAATGACAATACGAGCAGCATGAGCATGACAAACCGTGTGTCGCCTGCCCCCTTTAGTGCTGAGGAATAGATGATGCTAAGGGTGTCGAATAACGAGTAGACAGCCACGAAACGCAGCGCAACGATGGCGATGGAGCGAATCGGCGCAAAGCTCTCGGTATCGAACCCTGCGGCGTATGGGGCCAGGAAGATGTTGGGCACGAAGGCATACAAAGCAGCTATCGTTGCCATGTATACGAAAGCGATGTGGAAACCAGTAGCAACACCCCTCTCCGCCAGGTCTGGCCTGTTGCTACCCAGTGACTGACCGACAACCACGGACACCCCTATCCCAACGCCGATCATGGGCATGAACGCGAGCATATTGATGTTGAATGCAAGGTTGCTCCCCGCAAGGGAGATCGTCCCCAGACGGCCCATGAAAAGCACGAAGGCGGCGAACCCGATCATCTCTATGAAAAACTGGAGGCCGTTCGGGAAGCCGAAGCGCATTAAACGCATAAACAGGATGCGGTCGAAGCGCCATCCCTTAAGGGCGTTGTAGCGCACGTTATGTTTGGGTTGACGCAGCAGGGCGATGTAGACGAGCAGTTGAACGGACGATGACACAATGGTTGCAACGGCCGCCCCAGCTATACCAAGTTCCGGGAAGCCCCAGTAGCCGAAAATCAGTACATAGTCCAGTACGATGTTTACTACGGCTGATACAAGGTTCACCCACAACACAGGCCATGTCTGACCTCGCCCCGCGAAAAAGCCAGCAAAGGCCGCAGACGCGATGGCTGGCATGGCGCCGAGGCAAAGGATGCGGAAGTACGTCACCTCGAGCTCGGCCACAGCCGGGTCGTGACCGACGAAGGCGAAGAACCTACCGGCGAAGGGGATCAAGGCGATGAGGACCGCCCCACCGAAGATCGCTACGTAGAAACCCTGCCAGACCGCCGGGCCGATCCGCTGAAATCGCTTTGCGCCGTAGTATTGGGCCACGAAAGTGCTTGTGTAGCCGGCGGTGCCGATAAACAGACTCATCAGCGCAAAGTTGAGCATCCCGGCAGGCAAAGCTGCCGCCAGGGCATCCGATGAATGCCAGGACAGGAGCACCCGGTCCACGAATAGTTTCACGGACCAGGAACCGGTGCTCAGGATCAGCGGCAGGGCGATCACCAGTATCTGGCGGTAGCCGTTCTGTCGCTCCCATCGATCCCTGATCACACTCTTGATGCTATCCACAATCCCCCCGGGGTTGCTCCGGACACCGCAAGGTGCACCGTGCCCGACGGCGGTGATAGTAGTAGCGCCCTCGTATGCTGTCAACTTCGGCCTTCGGCCTATCGCCGAGAACTCGCGTCGCTATGACCGCGACCGGTCCTTTCCGATGTGCTATCGTGGCCCTCCCAAGACGCATTCGGAAAGTACCGGCCCGATGGCCGCAAGGAGAACGACGTGACCAACATCATCGACATCAACGCGATTAGCTGGAAAACCGATGACTACGAAGATGCTTACGTGGATACCGGTGAGATCGAACAGCACCTGGTCAAGGTGGCCGACTACGTCAGCCTGAAGGGGAGTGAGAGCGAAACGACAACCGCCAGCAGCGAAAGCTCCTACATCGGGGCATACGAGTACGCGCCGGGGGGCTGGATCACCGACCACACGCACGCCGATGCCGAGCAGTGGTACTACATCCTGAGCGGCACTGGCCTCATGAAGGTCGGTGACGAAGAGCGTATCGCGGGAGTGGGCCACGTCGTCTTCGTCCCCAGAAACGCCGTGCACTCCTACAAGGTCGTTGGAGACGAGCCCCTCAGGCTCCTGAACGTAGCGATCTTCCTTCCCAAATAGCCGAGGGGGTGCTCGTTAGACGAGAGATCTACCGGCCTTTGCCAGTTTACGGAAACTCGATCCTGACCTCGTCCAGCATCACGTGGCCATTCGGCAGAGCCTCCGGGTCCACGTCATAGTCGCGGCCCGCAAAGGGTACGTGGATGTCGCCTTCGATGGTCTGCAATGGCACGACATTCACGGGATGCAGCACAAAAATGATGTCAGCGTTCAGGTCGTGGAGCACGTCCGCAATATTGCCGTGCCCATAGTAGTCCGTGCGATCCTGCCTGGTGCCCAGGCTCAGCCACTGCGCCTGGTCGGGTGTCAGCACAATCGTCTGTTCGGTCCACTCCGGCGTGACATCGATCGGCTGCGCCGTCAGTACATGATTCTGATGGTGGGTCCCGACCTTAGCCTGAGCTAGCAATACAAGCTGCGTACCCTTCACGTCCAGCTCACCTTTTATCCGCACGGTGACCTTGGCGTTTGTCCAGTCCTTAGGATAGTCGCCCGCAATAAAGCGGCTCTTTCCGGCGGTGGCCTCGCGCCGATCTGCGCCCTCTCGTGACGTGTAGAGGATGTAGAGAAGATGGAGGTAGCCGCCTCCGGGAGGTGCGTGGTTGCCGTCTACCCACCACGGGCTCCGAGTAATGGCAGTGCCGTCTCGAATATCCAGAGACTTCTGATGCTCCTCCCATCCACCAGGTCCATCGTCGAAGGTCTCCACATACAGCTTTGACGGCATTGCACTCCCCCTGTAATGGTATGGGACGGTTGAAACTGCGCCGCTATTGACGCCGAGGCGACCGTAATACTAACATCGCCCACGACTTGCCGTTAACTTGCAAGCCTACACTCGCGACGGGCAGTTCGCGGGCAAGAACGCGGCGTCGGAGGTACGCGACTTGTAGTAGGTTGTGATGAGAGTGAAGTCCGGGCCTGATACGCCCCAGGCTGCTAATCAAGGGGTGTGCAGAGGGGCAAAGCCCCTTTGCCGGGTGTGTGAGGGTGCCCCTCACAAATAATATCCCCCTTTTTCTACTGTGGGGACAACCAGACCAAAAGTATTTCGCTGAAACTACCAGGAGGGCCTTTCATGAAGCTGATAATAATAGGATGCGAGTACTCTGGAACGACAACCCTAGCTGTCGCCATCAACGACTGGCTACGAGAACAGACCGGCACCGATTTCCGGATCATCCACGATCACTGGAAGCTGCCCCACACCTCGGGCCATCTGCCCTTCGACACCTCGCACGTCCTGAACGAAGAAGAGCAGGCCGAGGTGCTCGCCCTCAGTCCAAAGCTGAAAGAGATG
>CAUZNX010000176.1:0-4252 GCA_963580905.1 Dehalococcoidia bacterium
GGCGGCGGCGGCGGCGGTGGTGGTTTCGGCGGTGGTGGCGGTGGCAGCGACCGCCGCTGGTAGTCCTGTAAAGTAAATAGCCCGGTGAGGGTGCCGGTCGCTATCGTTATCTGGAAGCGATAAGCGACCGAGGCGATCGGCTCCCTCACATGGGCGAACCTCGAATTCAAAGTCTCAGTCGAGCGAAGAAATAGATATGAAGCCCTGAGATAGCGCCCTTGCCGCGCTCGCCGGTCCCCGAGTCGACAGACCCACGGTTTCGAATCCCCCGCTTGTGTCGCCACTGTTAATCTGATGGACTTGGCTCGTGCCGTTCCCCATGGCGTGCCGGAAATCCCAACCTCGCTGCCGAACTAGCCGCCACCGGCCATGCCGAACTTGGATTTGATTCGGTAATGCCTTACTTCAGTATCGTTCAGGAGTTCTCTGCCCTCTGATGTGAGATTCAATGGGAGACCAAGGACAACTGGCCGACCGTGAGTACTACTCGACCACTGTGGCGCGGACCGGATGATGTCAACCTACCTCCCGGTTTCTTGGATCACCACGACATCAGTTCCATTTTGATTCGAAGAGCGACCCAGTGCGCGCCAAGGCTATCGTGGGGGCTCGCATCGAGTTGGTGGGCAACATCGACAACGTACAGACGATGCATGCCAGTGGGCCAGAGGTAGTTCGGGACGAGGTACGAGCTTGCATGGATGCCGACGAGGCTTGAGAACCTGGTCGAGATCCCCAGGGTGGTTGAGGAGTGGTCTCGTGATCGGGCCTAGCAGCTTACTCCGATTTGGTCGGCGCCTCGACTTCGGGACCACCGAAACGGGCTACCGCTAGCAGGACCGTCGGGAAGATGAGAGTGACCCCCCCGTAGACGAATGCGCTGTGGATGCCGTACTTGTCCGAGATCAGACCCGCTAAGAAGGGCGAGAATGTGCCGAGGAATCCGGCGCCGTATATGAGTGAAACGACCGTTGATTGAGCCACGCCGCGTGCAGCATCCAGGGCCGCAGCGACGAATATATGGTGCAGTGAGAAGGAGAAGGCTCCCCGGACCATTACCGCCAGGAATAGCTGGATGCCTGGTTTAGCGACTGAGAGGGCGAAGGCCGATAGCATCACGAGGCCCGTTCCAGTTACCAGTACGGGCTTGCGTCCGACCCTGTCAGATAAGATGCCCATTATCGGCTGCGAGACGATTCCCGCTGCCTGCGCTAGCGAGAGGAACAGCGCGACGGTGGTGACCGAGTACTTCAGGTCCTCTCTCATGTATAGCGATAGGAATCCGCCCACTCCGCCCTCTCCGATGCTTCGCAAGGCAGTAGCAACGATCAGAAGTAGCAACACGCGGTTTCTCATCAGATCTGCCAGTGATCCAAAGTAACCCCGGGTGGATGCCACGACATCTCCCACCTCGGCCTTCCTCGATGGCATTAGCAGCCATACTGCCGCGGCCACGAATAAGGCCGGGCCTAGGCTTATCTTAAGGACGTCTCGCCACATCATGAACGTAAGGAGGCCGGCAACGGCTGGCGCCCCCAGAACCTCACCGATGTTCGCGCCCATTCCATGGAGAGAGACCGCGAACCCGCGGCGATCAGGGAAACGTCTTGACAGCTCTCCCAGAGCTGGGGGGTGGAATAGAGACGGGCCAATTCCCGCAAGGAACATCACGACAAGCATCGTTTTGTAGTTGGGCGCGATGCCCAAAAGGTAGAAGGCCCCGCCCATCAGCGACATTGCCGCCGCTAGCATCATGCCGGCTCGGTTGCTGAACCTGTCACCGAGGTAGCCCGCAACCATTGTGGAGGTCCACCATGCAATGGAACTTGACGTGGCAAGGGAGCCGAATTGTGCGCGGTTCAGTCCGAGGCTGATCTTGATCTCGGGCATGATAAGAGACCCTTGGCCCGAGTTATACAGGTGCTTGATGGCGTGTGCCACGAAGATCGTGGCTGCGATTTTCGTGCGTCCACGGGTTGTGTCTGCGCTGGGGTCCAGTTCGGGCATAGTCAGTACACCGCCCGGGACGAGCGAGGACCCGGGCAGTTGGGCATGCGTTCGAGTAGCTTTGTAACGTTGCGGTTTGTTCGTGCACTAGGTGGCGTCATGGCGCGGTATTGTACATGATATTGGCCGTTTGCCAATAGGGGTGTGGGGTGGCGCAAGCCGACGATTGGCCGTGGTACACCGTGGTCGTCAATTTTGCAGGATGGACTAACGACCGTCGCGCGGCTGGACATGGACATCTGTGCTTCGGCGACTGGCGATGGAATGTACGAGCCCTTTGAACGCAGATGGCTATGCGTATGATTGCGTAGCTGACCTCGTCGCCTGTGCACGGTTGCGCAACGTGGTACCATGCGCGCGAGTTTACCTGATGCTGCGCGGCTGCCGTCTGGGAGTCAGGTAGTAAGCGAGGGACGCCCCGCCGGTCAACACTGCGGCCCGGCCGTGACGTGCCACTCAATAGGAGAGCCACTCATGCTAACCTTCATCCTTCGTCGCGCGCTTCTGTCACTCCTGACCATCTGGGTGCTGTCCGTCATCTCTTTTTTCATCATCCAGCTACCGCCCGGTGACTACGTGGACACGTACATCATCGAACTCATGACAGGTGGGTACGAAAGCGGTGACAGCGGCGGCGGCGCGACCGATGCGCTCGAGAAGACCCTCCGAGCCCAGTATGGCCTCGACAAACCCATGTACGTCCAGTATGTCAAGTGGGCGTGGCGCGTGGTGCAGGGTGACTTTGGCCAGTCTCTGGAGTTCCAAAAACCTGTGTCAGAGGTCATTTTGGAGCGCCTCATGATGACGGTAGTCCTGGCTGGCACGACGGCGCTTTTTGCCTGGGGAATCTCCATACCGATAGGCATCTATTCCGCTGTCCGGCAGCACAGCTTCGAGGACTACACCATCACATTCATCGGCTTCATGGGGCTGGCCGTGCCTGATTTCCTGTTGGCCCTCTGGCTGCTATGGATCACATTCGTCTACTTCCCGGACCTAGGCATCGGCGGGTTATTCTCGCCCGAGCACGTCAATTCGCCGTGGAGTGTCGACCGGTTCATAGACTTCATTTCGCACCTGTGGATCGCAGCATTTGTAGTGGGTACTGCGGGCACGGCCGCGCTCATTCGTGTGATGCGGGCCAACCTGCTCGACGAGTTGAACAAGCCCTACGTGGTCACCGCGCGGTCAAAAGGTATGCCCGAGTGGAAACTAATACTGAAATACCCGGTGAGGCTGGCGTTGAATCCGCTGGTTAGCACCCTGGGGTACCTGCTGCCCGTGTTGATGTCCGGCTCTGTAATCGTGTCGGTGGTCCTGAGCCTGCCCACCGAGGGGCCGCTTCTGCTGAGAGCGCTATTGGCGGAGGACCTGTTCGTGTCGGCGGCCATCATAATGCTTTTAGGCACGCTGACCGTCATAGGCACGTTGCTCTCGGACATCTTGTTGGGCATTTTGGACCCGCGGATCAGGGTGACCACGTCCTGATTGCGCCCGGGGCGGACCTTCGCCACTTGATGGGGCCTGCCTGTGCCTAGTAGCCGGCCTGGGTGACGAGATCCATGACCCGACGGGTTGCGTGGCCATCGACGTTGATGGCGGCTTTCATCGTCGACGCGCCTACCGCAATGTCGCCTTGTAGAAGCTGCCTCAGCGTGTCGGGCGCCTGAACCTCAGTGCTTCCCCCCGCGACGCATAGAGGTATACCACCGGCGGCCTCTCGAACCTCGGGGAAGTCATCGGGGTGAGTGATGCTGATGGTTGGAATGCCGAGCAGGGCGGATTTTAATCCCATCGTCGAGTACTGGCTAACACACACGTCTGCCACTGACATGAGCCGGTGACTGTCGATCCGTGGCTCGATCATGCGACCCGCCGCCCCCTCCATCAATGTCCCGTAGTCCTGGGTGTCACGTGGGTGGCGTGCCAAGATGAGTCGATCTTTGGGCCCTAGGCTGTCCAGCACCCACTCTAGAGCCTCGAACGGCATCCTGGCTGTGTTGGAATCTGCGGTCTGTCCAAAGAATAGAATCGCACGGTACCCGTTGATGCCTAGCTCGGTGCGCAATTTGCCGGACCGCGGAGCCTCGGCGTCGGCGTATCCGTCCAACCCTGGGTGGCCCGTAATGGCGATTCTGTCCGACGGTGCGCCCGCGGTGACCATTGCTGTGGCCGTGATACTGTCGAGGGCGGCCCATGCTGACGGGGCTGGGGTGCCCGGCACGCGGCGCCACACGCCCCACGA
>CAUZNX010000177.1:0-4246 GCA_963580905.1 Dehalococcoidia bacterium
AGCGACCCTCTCGAACGCCACGATCTCGCTGGAGAGCAGCCGGAGAGGACGCGTAGGATGTTGAGCGACCTGGAGACCTGGTTTGAGGATGTGGAGGCCGACCGCGCAACGATCGACGATGGGTGGCAGAGCGTCAGGGGGTAGCACATGGACATGATAATCACCGGCGGGACCGTCCTTACGATGGACTCGCAGGACCGCAGGGCCGAGGCGCTGGCAGTCAAGGGCGGGAAAATCGCCGCCGTTGGGTTTGCGGCCGAGATCATTGCTATGGCCGGGCCGTCTACCAGAGTGGTCTCATTGAATGGGCGGACTCTGACGCCTGGCTTTATTGATCCCCACAACCACTTTTCGATGACGACCTTCGAGCCGGTGTCGGTAGACTGCCGGATGCCGCCCTTGGACGGCATCCAGGGTGTGGTCGACGCCATCGCTGCTGCTGCGGCGGGCGCGCCGCCTGGGCAGTGGATATGGGGCCTCGGATTCGATCCGTCGACCTGGGGTGAGAAGCGACGTATCACGCGATGGGAACTGGATCAGGCCGCCCCGGACAACCCGGTCTGTATCATGGATTTTTCGTATCACGCGACCTATACGAATTCGGCGGCCCTGAAGCTCGCGGGCATCGACCGCAACACGCCGGATCCCTACAGAGGCATGATCGTTCGGGACAGCCATGGTGAGCCGGAGGGCACGCTGTGGGAACGGGCGATGAACCCGGTGCACCGCATGACGATGCGCGCCCACATCGAGCAGTACGGCGAGGATGCGGTGGCCGATCTGGTGTACCGAAATGCAATGCGGCACCTGTCCAATGGCATCACGAGCGTGGGGGATGCCCTGGTAATGCCAGAGAGCGCGGCGATGTACCGGCTCTCGGATGCTCGTGGCAAGCTGCCCATCATGATGCATCAGATGCGCGGCGGCGATCACTTCTACGATGCGCCGGATAAGGCGTCGAAGGGCGGATTCCCGGACGACAACGTGTCGGACCGGCTGCGTGGTGGAGTAATGAAGATATTCATGGACCCGGTGTATCCGGACTACGCCAAGATCAAGCACTACCACGATGGCCACACCGAGCAGGTCGGCGCTAGGAACTACGACCAGGACGAGGCCGACTCGTTGGTGCTGGATGCTCATAGCCGTGGTTTGCAGGTGGCCATCCACTGTATCGGCGAATGGGCGATTGATCAGGGGCTAAATGCCATCGAGCGTGCACTACGAGAGCACCCGGCCTCCGATCCCCGCTTTCGGATTGAGCATCTTACGTTCCCGTCACGGGCGCAGATCAAGCGAGCCGCGTCCATGGGAGTGATCGTCTCGCAGCAGCCAACGTTCCTCCATACCATCGGCGACCTGCTCAAGGACGTGGTAACCGACATGGGTATCGATGCCCCGCTACTGCCACTGCGGACGATGCTTGACGAGGGGGTCACTCTGGCGGCGGGCTCAGACTTCCCGTGCTCTCCGCTGTCTCCGATTCTAGGCCTTGGGACGATGGTCTCCAGATCGATGCAGGGCGACGGGCACACCATCGATGCAGAGGAGGCCGTATCTCCAATGGAGGCGCTGCGGATGTACACGATGGGATCGGCCTACGCGATGTTCCGAGACGGCGAGGTCGGTTCAATAGAGGTGGGCAAGCGGGCAGACATGGTGGTGCTAAGTCATGACCCCACGGCGGTCACACCCGAATTCATCAAGGACATCAGGGTCCAGCAGACCTACGTCGACGGCAAGCTGCTATACGAAGGGATCTAGCGCTACGCTACGTTGGAGAGGGCTCGCGCCCAAGGACCTCCGGCACAGATCTCTATGATGATCACCTGGGCACAATCATCACTGTGTCTTCCTTCCAACTATGAATCTATACGGACACAAGCGGAAGTCCGAATCACAGACCGAATTGCAGGAGACCTCACATGAGTAGCATGACGCATCCCTACATCCCCAACTCCGCCCCAGAGGCGCGCCGCAAGGCGCTGGAGGCAATCGGGGTCGACGACATCGAGGATCTATACGCCGCAATCCCTGAGCGACTGCGCCTACGAAAGGACCTCGACCTGCCGGACGCAATCCGTTCTGAGCAGGGGCTTAGGCGTCATGTCGAGCGCATCCTGTCGAGCAACCGGGGTACGCGGGACTATCTGAGCTTTCTGGGCGGGGGCTGTTGGGAGCACTACGTACCGGCTGTGTGCGACGAGATCAACTCTCGTGGTGAGTTCCTGACCGCATACGGCGGCCAGAACTACTCTGACCACGGCAAATACCAGGCGCTGTTCGAGTTCCAGAGTCTGATGGGCGAGCTGGTAGGCATGGATGTTGTCTCAGCACCGACCTACGACTGGGCGGGCGCGGCCGCCAGCGCACTGCTGATGGCGTGCAGGGTCACCGGCAGGTCGAAAGCTCTCGTGCCGGAGGCCATCTCGGCGGAAAAACTGGCTCAGATCCGCAATTTTGCTCGGCCCGCCGCGACTATCGAGACGGTGCGTTACGACCGGGATACGGGTGCTCTAGATCTGGACGACCTGCGCTCCAAGTTAGATAGTCAAACCGCCGCCGTGTACTTCGAAAATCCATCGTATCTGGGGTTCATCGAGGGTGGTGGGGCTGCGATCTCAGAGATCGCTCACGAGGCCGGAGCAATGAGCATCGTTGGCGTCGATCCGTCATCGCTAGGGGTGCTATCGCCGCCGTCGGAATATGGCGCAGATATCGTGTGCGGAGAGATTCAGCCCTTGGGCATGCACATGCAGGCCGGGGGCGGACTCGGCGGGTTTATCGCCAGTCGCGACGACGAGCAGTTAGTGGCCGAGTACCCAACCTATCTCGTGAGTCTCGGGGCTCCTGAGGAGGGCGGAGGTTGGGGATTTGGGGTATCGACCTTCGAGCGCACATCGTACGAAAAACGCGAGAGTTCGCCCGATTACTATGGCACGACCCAGTGGCTGTGGGGAATCACCGCCGCGGTGTATCTCTCGCTAATGGGTCCCAGAGGTATGGAGGAGCTTGGCGAAGGACTGATGCAGCGCTCGCTCTACACAATGCGTCAGCTCGACTCCATCGACGGTGTAAAGTGCCCGGTGTTCGCGTCGGCGTCGGTAAAGGAGTTTGTCGTGAACTTCGACGACACGGGGAAGACGGTGCAAGAAATCAACGCAGCTCTCCTGGACCGGGGCATATTCGGTGGCAAGGATCTTACAAAAGAGCTGCCTGAGCTGGGTCAGAGTGCCCTATATTGCGTTACAGAGGTCCACACCAAGGACGACCTCCACACCCTTGCCGACTCCGTGAGGGAGGTGCTGTCATGAGTCCCCAGGGAAGCGGGTACCACGCCGCGCGCTGGAACGAGCCCCTGATAACCGAGATGGGCGGCGACGGGCAGCGAGGGATCCTGCCGCCGGAGGTCGAAGAGAAGATAGCGTCCGCCACGTCCGATGCGTTGGACGCTATTCCGGCTCACATGCGTCGGAAGACCTCGCCCGCACTACCGGAACTGTCGCAATCACAGGTGCTGCGGCACTTCGTCCGCCTTTCGCAGATGACCCTGGGCGCGGACGTGACGCCGGACATGTCGTCGGGCACGTGCACGATGAAGTACAGCCCCAAGGTCAACGACGCCCTGGTCAGGTTGCCTGCCGTCGCCGACGCACACCCGCTCCAGGATGCCCTCACACTGCAGGGGACTTTGGAGGTCCTGCACCGGTTCGGGAAGATCATGGGCGAGATATCCGGGATGGACGAGTTCAGCTTCCAGGCCGGTAGCGGCGCACAGGGGATCTACGTCAACGCGTGCATCATCCGGGCCTACCACGAGTCGAGAGGGGAGGGCGGGCTGCGTGACGAGATTATCACGACAGCCTTTTCGCATCCTTCTGACGCCGCCACTCCTTCTGTTGCCGGGTACAAGGTGATCACGCTGATGCCTGGGCCGAAGGGCTATCCGGAGTTGGACGCGCTGAAGGCGGCGCTGTCGGACCGCACGGCGGGTCTGATGCTGACCAACCCCGAGGACACGGGCCTGTTCAATCCCGAAATCGACGAGTTCGTGAGGCTCGTCCACGAGGCCGGCGGCCTGTGCGCCTACGATCAGGCCAACGCCAACGGGCTGCTGGGTATCACACGGGCGGCCGACACCGGTTTCGACATGTGCCAGTTCAACCTCCACAAGACCTTCTCCGCGCCCCACTCGGCGATAGGGCAGGGGTGCGGCGCTGTGGGTGTAACCAAAGAGCTGGCGCGG
>CAUZNX010000178.1:0-4230 GCA_963580905.1 Dehalococcoidia bacterium
CCGCAGCGCCACCTACATTTTGATCACCATCTGAAGCTGGGTTGTTGGCTTTGCCAGGGCCTCAAAGGTCTCATTGATGCTCTCCAGCGGAACGAAAGAATCGTCCGAAAGGAGCGGCTCCACGTCGACCCGGCCCGTCTTCATGAGATCCAGAGCGACCCGCCAGTCGTCGGCCACCGAGCCAAACGTCGTCTGAAGCCTCACCTCGCGGCCCATCCAATCGATTGGCAGCACCGGTATGTCTTCCCAAGCAATGGCGACTAGCACAACCTGTCCGTCCCGACGGACCATACTCAGGGACTGATCGAGCGTCCGCTGCCACCCCGCGCAATCGAAGACCACATCGGGACCAAGGCCGCCAGTGAGCGCTAGAGCCTGCTCGACCACATCGCCCTGATTGGGATCGATCACCGCGTCCGCACCCAGGGCCAGAGCTGCCTCTCGCCGGACCGGGGTAGGTTCAGAGAGGAACACAGATGTAGCGCCGGCCGCCCGGGCAGTCTGCAGGCAAAATAGCCCGATTGGCCCGCCGCCCAGCACCATCACCGAGTCACCCAATTTCAGGTCGGATCGCCGCGTGGCTCTGACTGCGATGGCGCAGGGCTCGCAGAGAGCCGCTGCCTCGTCAGACACACCCTCTGGGATCGGTACTGGGTCCCACTCCTCCATCAAAATATAGTCGGCATACGCCCTCATAGGCTTGCTGGCGAATCCCATAGTGCGGTAGTCGTAGCGAGGGTGCGCTAGCTGCGCGCCCTCTTTGCCGGGCGGCACAGTCCCCCCGCCCCCGACCACGCGATCTCCCACGGTCCAGCTGGTTACGCCATCGCCCAGCGCGGCAATCGTGCCACAAAATTCGTGCCCCATGACGACGCCCACCGGCGCTGCGTCGTACAGCACCGAGTGGATGTCAGTCCCGCAGACAGCGCAGTACTTCACCTGCACCAACACCTGCCCGGGCCCAGGTGAAGGGGTCGGGATATTCTCGACGCTGAGCCGCTGATTGCCCTTGTATACGGCTGCTCTCATCAAAAGCCTCCGGAGAAACAGGATGGAGTTTGGCGTATAGGGTACAAGGTACGGACGCCGCATGTAGGGGACAGTCTTGAGTCTAGGGTACTAGGTGTCGGGTGCGGACAAACCTCGACCCGCGATTTCCACACACGTTCCAGCGTGGTCAGTGTCTTGAAGCGAGCTGTTTTTTGGCTCTGCGTAGTCCGCCGAAGCGCAATCGCAGGAGACCCTTCAGGTCGCCGTACGCGGTTCGCACGATCCTGACCCGACTGTCCGCGTCGTCGGTCCAGCGCACGGGGACCTCTTTGATGCGATACCCGCTCTTCTCCGCGACGATCAGCAACTCGCTGTCAAAGAACCACCCCAGATCCTGAACCAACGGCACGAGATCCTTGGCGGCGCCGCGAGAGATGGCCTTGAAGCCACATTGTGCGTCCCTGAAGCTTGTAAAGAACATGCTCCTGAACAGGATGCTGTACGCCTGCGAAATGAACTCGCGGTGTGGTGGACGCCCGATGACATTCGCGCCCTTGGCAAGGCGTGAGCCTATGGCGATATCGTAGCCCCCGGCGGCGATCGCCTCAACGATGACCTGCAACGAGTCGAGATCGGTCGACAGGTCGACGTCCATGTATGCCAGGATATCGGCGTCGCTCTCCAGCCACGAATGGCGCAGCGCGCGACCACGGCCCCGCTGCTCCAGACGCAGGTAACCCACCCGGTCCATGTCAGCGGTAAGGCGAGCGGCCACCCCGGGCGTATCGTCAGTGGAACCATTGTCGGCCACGAGGATGCGCCAGTCGTACTGGGCAAGGTTTTCCGAGAGGTAGGCATGGAGTCGCGCCACGCTGGGTCCCAAAGCGCGCTCCTCGTTCAGAACGGGGAGCACAAATTCAGCGCTGCGCGCGTTGGGTTGGGTGGGATAAGTCATGCCAAATTGCGGTGGCGCTGCGGCGCACGCGTTCTTCCAGGCAGCCAGTTGGAAAAGGGGTGAGCAAAGGTGCTTGGCCCCAGCGCCTGTCCTGAGCAAAGCCGAAGGACCGGGGGCGTGAGGATGCTCCTCACATACATGCCAATATCCTTTTCCCTCGAGACACGGCGCTCCTAGTGCTTGAAGTGGCGGACGCCGGTGAAGACCAGGGCGATGCCGAGGCGGTCTGCCGCGGCGATGACCTCGTCGTCGCGAATCGAGCCGCCGGGTTGTGCGACGGCGGTAATGCCGCCCTCGGCCGCCATCTCGATGTTGTCGGCGAACGGCATGAAGGCGTCCGACGCCATCACGGTCCCGATTGCCGCGTCACCTGCGATACGAAGCGCCAGGTGGACGCTGGTTACGCGGTTGGGTTGTCCAGCTCCCATGCCAACGAGAGCGGAGTCCTTCGCAAGGACGATCGCGTTGGAGCGCACGTGTTTGGCTGCTTTCCAGGCAAACGACAGGTCCTCCAGCTCGGCCTCGCTCGGCTTCCGCTTGCTCTTGACCTCCCACGACGCGGTGTCGACTCCGATATTGTCGATAGCTTGTATCAGCGCGCCGCCCGTCACCCGGCGTACGTCAACGCCCTCCATAGGGCCCATCGCCGGGTCCGCTTGAAGCACACGGGTACGCTTACGCCTCTCCAGCAGCTTGAGTGCCTCTGGCTCGTACGCGGGGGCGATGATGACGTCGAACAGAACCCCGCGCATGGCCTCGGCCGTTGCAGCAGTCAGCGTTCGGTTGAACCCGACGATTCCGCCGAAGGCAGACACCGAATCGCCCTCCAAGGCTCGCCGGTAAGCGATAACCTGATCGTCGTGGACGGCCAGGCCGCACGGGTTAGTGTGCTTGACCACAGTAACAGCAGGCTGAGAGAAGTCGGAAACGGTGCGCCAAGCCGAGTCGGCGTCCATGTAGTTGTTGAAGGACATCTCAATGCCATGCAATCGGCGCGACTTGACGATGCCACCAGTGGAGAGCGGGTCGGCATACAGGACCGCCTCCTGATGCGGGTTCTCCCCGTACCGCAGACCGGTCTGACGCGAGAAACCGAGGGTCACCTCGTCAGACAGCGCGGATCCGCCGTCCATTAGGTACTGGGAGACAGCCGTATCGTACAGAGCTACATGCTGGAACGCCTTGCGGGCCAGAGAGCGCCGCTCTTCGTGGGTGATCGTCGAGGGGTCTCCGCGTCCCAGGGTCAGTCGTTCCGACACCCAGCCGTAGTCCGAAGGGTCCACGATAACGATGACATGTGGAAAGTTTTTGGCCGCCGACCTGATCATCGTCGGGCCGCCAATATCGATGTTCTCCAGAGCATCCTCAAGAGTGGCACCCGGAGCGGAGACCGTCTTGACGAAGGGGTAAAGGTTCCCTGCCACCAGGTCGATGGTATCGATATCGTGCTCGGCCAGCTCCTCAATATGTGAGGGCAGGTCGCGACGGGCCAGGATTCCACCAGCGATTTTTGGGTGAAGTGTCTTCACTCGGCCGTCTAGTATCTCCGGCGAGCCGGTCAGATCCGCCACCTGGGTGACCGCCAGCCCTCCGTCCCGAAGCACCGCACCTGTGCCGCCGGTGCTCACCAACTCGAACCCGGCCTCGACCAAGGTCTTGGCGAACGCTACGACGCCAGTTTTGTCGTAAGGACTGATTAACGCTTTCATTGCACCAATTCCGGTCTCAGAATTTCAGAGGGTAACTCGCTGCTCGCCCGTTGCCTGGTTCACCTCGCCGACCACTCTCGCGCCCTTCACCAGGCCCTCTATCTCCGTCGCGTACTTGCGATCGCACACCAGCACGAGGCCAATCCCCATGTTGAACACGCGGTACGACTCTTCGCGCGAAATACTGGCGCGTTCCAGCAAAATCGAGAACACTGGCGGGAGGCCCCATGTCGTCGTGTCGAAGCTTGCGCCCAGTCCATCGGGCAGCGCCCGCGGCACGTTTTCGATCAGCCCGCCGCCCGTGATATGTGCCGCAGCCTTGATCCGTCCCCGCACGGCCTTCATCGCGCCGACGTATGACAGGTGGGGCTCCAACAACGCCTCGCCCAGTGTGCCGTCCAGTTCGGAGTGATGCTCAGCGAGCGGGGTCGGGTCGTCGTCGATACCCAGGGCATCTCGGACGAGGGAGTAGCCGTTGGTGTGCAGTCCGTTAGACGGAATGCCTACCAGCAAATCACCTTCGACAATCGACGAGGGGTCTGCGATATCAGAACGCTCGGCGGCCCCGACCGCAAA
>CAUZNX010000179.1:0-4227 GCA_963580905.1 Dehalococcoidia bacterium
CTCACACCCGATGAGCAGCAGTCGCACTCTCTAACTCGCCGGAACGACGGTCTTGGACTGGACGGTCATACTTGCCAGGCGCTCGGGGTCGGGGACCGGCAACGCACCCTCGAAAGGCAAGAAGGTATTTTGCGGCGTCAGCACCATGTCCGTGTCGGCCATGTCCTGGGTATAGAACCGTGACGAGGGGAACAGGTCGCCCGGATAAATGAAGTTGGGCAGGGTGGCGATTTCCACACACAAGGCCGCGCCGACCGCAGACTCCAGCATGCCGCCGACCCAGACTGGAATACCGGCATCGCGGCAGATGTCGTGGACCTTTATCGAGTTCGCCAGCCCGCCGATCCGACCCGGCTTGATGTTGACGTACTTGCACGCGCCGACCTTTATGGCCTGCTCAACCGCCTTGACGCTCACCGCCGTCTCGTCGATGCAAATGGGTGTCTCAATCTGGCGTGCGAGCTCTGCGTGATCGAGGATGTCGGCGTAGTTGAGAGGCTGCTCGATGAAGGCCAGGCCCATTGGGTCGATGGCTTTGAAGAAGGGCAGGTCGTCCAGGGTGTAGCCCGAGTTGCAGTCGATGTGAAAAGTCATATTGGGGAATGTGCTCGTCACTATTTGCAGCATCTCTAGGTCCCAGCCGCGACCGACCTTGAGCTTGATGCGGGGGAAGCCGGCGTCGACTGCCTGCTGGATATTGCCAAGCAGCATGTCGTAGGAGTCCTGGATTCCGAAGTCGGCCCCGGCGGATACCTCACGTGTCTCGCCGCCAAGGAGCCGATGGAGAGGCGTCCCGGTGATCTTGGTCTGGAGGGTCCACCAGCACTCCTCGATGCCAGCCTTCGCGAAGCTATTGCCCTTGAAGACTGCCAGCCGATCGTTGACTTCGTCGGCCGTATCGTACTCGCGTCCAACGACGTGTGGACCGAAGAATTCGGTGATATGAGAAAAGACCGAAAGCACGGACTCTGGGAGGTAGGCGGGAGCCTGCAGGGAGCAGACCTCAGACCACGCGGTGTGCTCGCCGCTCGTGGCCCTGACCAGTACCGAGTGGATGTCGTAATCCTCGCCGTACGAGGTTCGCCACGGGTATATCAACGGCATCTTGACGTGATAGACATCCAGGCTATCGATTCTCATTGGTCCTCCTCAGTTCGGTCGAAGTACTGTCGTTAGGTTGTCCAAAAATGCTACCAGGTAACGGACTCCTCGGAAACAAACCGGTCTGCCATTTTCCATCGGGTCTGGTCGTTGCGGTAGTGGTCCCGCTGGTAGAGCGGGTGGAAGCGGCCTCGTGGGTAGATGTCTACCACTTCGTTGCCGCGGGTAATCAGGTGGTAGCGCTGGTGCTGAATGTCCGTCTCGCGTCGGCGCTCCGAGATCGGGAACGTGAGCGACACCTTGTCGCCCGGGGCTATCTTGTCGATCACGGCGTACCGGCCGTCCCAACCGAGCTGGCGGTCGTCGTCGTTCACAGCGCAGGCTACTTCGGGCGGCGAGACCCACTCGGGTATCCGTATGCGCAGCTTGCCGACGGCCTGTTTCATCTTCACGTCCACCTGGCCCGCGTAGGGGATGTGGCTGTGGATATCGGCCCACTGAGACGGTCGATTTAGCAGGAGATTCACACTCAACGTGCCATTTGCATAGCTGATCATGTGCTCCCAGGCATAGTACAGCGCTCGAGTGGCATTGCCTGTACAGCAGGCCATCATGCCCGAGCCGTGGCCGACGAACCAGTCATTGGCTGTGGGCCATCCTGCGAAACCGCCCAGGTTTCTTTCGGGCACTCGATCGATAGTGTCGGATTCCAGCGACATCGCTCCCAGCTTCTCTGGGTCTACTCGCGAGGGATCGATGTTGCCCAACGGCGCACCAATCGCTGATAGCGGGATTCGTGACCTGGCGCTAACCAGTCCGCCCTCGGCCATATGAGATATCCAGTCGGAGCGTGTAAGCTGGCCCTCGGCGAACTGGTTGCGCAGCCAGCGGTCGGCATCGTCCCAGTAGTCGCCGAGTCCGGCGGCGCTGAGCTTGAGGGCTAGGCCCGTCATCCCCGCCACCTCGCACAACTCGGAGGCCTCGAACTCGTTGACGTTGTCGATGTTCTCCGGGAAGTATCCGACTAAGGCGTCGCCCTTGGTCTTGCCCCACTCGAAAGCCGTGCGAACGAAGTCTGACAGGTCGTGGTCACCGACAGCCAATGAGTGGTCCAGGATACCCAGCAGCGGCACCATGTGGTGCTGGAAGTGGATCATATTATTCACAGGCGGCGGGCCGGGATTGAAGCCCTGCTCGTCTGTTTGGTAGCCATCGTCGGCCTCGCCCTGCCCGGCGTAGTTCGGCAGAAACTCCCCGTTGGGGCCGTAGTACTCCCCGTGGTGCACTATGTATCTGGAGAGCTTTCCGGCCAGTGCAATTGCCGGTTCGTATCCGGAAGCTCGGTGGTACTGGGCCAGGCCCTGGATGGTCCAACCGGCCAGGCTGGCCCAGATGGCGATGGGTACCTCTGCGTTTTGGACGCGAGGGGCGTCTGGCAGGAAGCCGCCTTGAGGGAAGAAGGCGTAGTCGTTCCGGTCTATGGCGATGCTGCGGAGGCCGTCGACGATCTTGTGTATCTCGCCTTCCCAGGGGCCGGAGGGGTCGTGCTGCATGTAGAGAGTCATCGCACCCATGACACGTCCGCAGAACATGTGCACTGAGTAGTGGCTCTGGCCGGGTTCGCACGGCTCGCACCAGTCGGGATAGGCCGCCCAGGGGTAGGTCGGCCAGTACGCAAGGCCATCGGTCCCTATCATCCGGAGGGCGGTCCCCATCCAGACGGGATCGACGTGGTCATTCAGCGTGCTGCCGGAGGCCAGACGCATTAATGGCAGCGCCTCCATGAACTTGGTCTGGCAGATGTCCGACGGACCGTGGCTCATGCTGGGCGGGTTGGACCGGAAATTCACCCGGAAGTAGAGGAGGTAGTCCTTGTCCGGATCGGTCGGCGCCGTCAGTCCGTTGACCGCCAAGGCCATGCGCTCCTGGAGATCGAGGGTGTCGGGAATCAGGTCCTGATAGCGGTTCCCACCGTAGGGGGCGATGTCGAAGGACGGGATGTCCTTGCGAATGTGGCTGTGGGAGAAGTTGCCTGTCGCAGTGTCAGTAGGTCTGTTCATTGCTGGTGATCTTGCCTCTCTCACTCACACTCGATTCAGGAAGAATCGTCTCATAGTATCGGGTGCACCCGCAAGACCGGATTGAGGCTTGCCGGAGCCTGCTGGCGGGGCGTACCATGCGCTCGAGGCAGAACAAGGAGTGTGACATGAAGCAACGGTTCGACGACGGCCGTGACTGGTTCCTCGACAAGAAATTTGGGCTGTTCGTGCACTGGGGCTTGTACGCGATTCCTGCCTGGCACGAGCAGCAACAGTGGAGGGACCGCGTGCCACGGGAGGAGTACGAGAAGCTGGCCGCCCAGTGGAATCCCGTGCGGTACGACCCTGACCAGTGGCTAGACATGGCGGAAGAGGCGGGCATGGAGTATGTCTGCTTTACCACCAAGCACCACGACGGATTCAGCCTGTGGGATACAGCGCAGTCTGATTACAAAGTGACGAACTCGCCATACGCCAAGGACGTATTGGGCATGCTGGCCGATGCCTGCCATCGCCGGGATATTCCTTTGAGCCTCTACTACTCCGTGGCGGACTGGCACCATCCCAATTACCCGAACCAGGGCCGCAGCCATGAGCTTGATGGACCGCAACCCGGCGACAAGCCCGACATGGACGCCTATCTTGAGTTCCTGACGGCGCAGGTGCGCGAGCTGTGTACGGGCTACGGTGACATAATGGGCGTGTGGTGGGATATGAACGTCACGGGGCTGGTCGACAAAACCATCAATGACGCGATCCGTTCGATGCTGCCCAACGCCGTGATCAATAACCGCGGCTTCGACGAGGGCGATTTCGGGACGCCGGAACGCGACATGGATGCCACTGTGGACCAGGTCCAGGAATTTGCAAGGCTCACCGAGGCATGTCAGTCCGTGGGGCGCGAGAGTTGGGGATACCGAAAGAACGAGGACTACTATAGCGATCGCCATTTGATGGCCAGTGTCGACAAAGTGCTGGCCAAGGGCGGCAACTACCTGCTCAATGTGGGTCCGAAGGCCGACGGTACAATACCAGAGGAGTCTGCTGCGATACTGAAGCGAGTGGGCCGGTGGTACCGCGCCGTGCG
>CAUZNX010000180.1:0-4225 GCA_963580905.1 Dehalococcoidia bacterium
AGAACACCAGGACTAGGGTCCATGCATGTTGGGTAGTGGCCACAGACCCAAAACCCAGCCCCCAGAACCCGATATTACGCCCGCGCCAGAAGCGCCAGGATAAAAGATGCCCAGAGTCATTGATTCACCGGAAGGGTTCACGTCGATTGGTGAGAACATCCATGCGACGCGCGTCGTCTTGCGCAACGGACGGAAGGCGAAGACCCTCGATGACGGCACCGAGGTGGTGCCTTTCAAGGGAGAGTCGGGCGAGGACCGTTTTTTGACCGTGCCCGACTGGTACAAGAAGACCCAGCCGTACGACCTGGGGCAGATAAAACACTTCCTGATCGCAGTAATGAAGGGCATCGGAGACGACCCTTCGGAGCAGGAAGAGGGCGCGGCCTATGTCCACGCCGAGGTCAGGCGCCAGGTTCGGGCGGGTGCCAACTACCTTGACCTCAATGTGGACGAAATTTCACACAAGCTGGACGTGCAGTTTCGGGGCATAAGATGGCTGGTGGCCACGACGCAATCGGTCTCGCCGCTGCCACTGAGCGTGGACTCCTCCAACGCGGAGATCATAGCCGAGGGGCTGGCAGAGTGTGATGGCCGGGCTGGCAGGCCCATCGTCAACTCGGTCGCGCTGGAGCGGATCGACACACTGGACCTCGTCAAGGAGCACGACGCCAGGGTGGTGGTCACTGCGGCAGGTGCCTCTGGCATGCCGTCCGATGACGCGGAACGGGTTGAGAACGTGGCCGAGGTCATGGAGTCGGTACGCAGCAAGGGCGTGGCGATCGGCGATGTCTTTGTCGACCCGCTGTCGTTCCCGATATCCGTAGACCCGACCTATGGCAATCACTTTTTCGACGCCGTCCGGAAGCTGCGGGAAGTTTATGGCAACGAGATCCATATCACAGGCGGCCTAAGCAATGTTTCGTTTGGCCTGCCCCGGCGCAAACTAATCAACGATACGTTCATCTACATGGCACTCGAGGCGGGGATCGACAGCGGGATCATCGATCCCATCCAGAGCAAAATGAGCACGGTGTTTGACCTGGACACGAGCTCCGAGCCGGTGAAGGTAGCCGTTGACATGCTTTCGGGAAACGACGACTTCTGCATGAACTATATCCAGGCGTTCCGGGATGGCAAGCTTGGATAGATCTCCTTAGGGTCTCATCTCGTAGCTGCAATGATTGACAAACCTGGCCCTGCCACCGAATAATTGACTACTGGAAATTCAATGAAACAACACGACAGTGGAGGCGGCAATTGACCACCGACCATGAGGGACTTGAACAGGAGATCCAGTACGTGACTAAGCCCTTCGAGGTGAAGCATATTCGCTCACTTTTCGAAGGCACCGACCCCCTGATGCATGAGCTTGCCTACGCCCTGATCAAGGGCGATCAGCACGAGGTCGGCCGGATGACGGCGCAGGCCCTCGAAAATGGCTTCGATGCTAACACCGTGCTCGACGAGGGGCTCATAGCCGGGATGGCGATTGTGGGGATCAAGTTTCGCGACAACATCATCTTCGTTCCCGAGGTCCTGATCTCAGCACGTGCGATGAAGGCGGGCATGGTCCATATCGACCCGATCCTGTCGGCGTCTGGCATCGAGCCCATCGGCACGATCGTGATGGGAACGGTGAAGGGCGACCTCCACGACATAGGCAAGAACCTTTGCATCATGATGCTCCGCGGATCGGGCTTCACGGTTCACGATCTCGGCGTCGACACCAAGCCCGAGGAGTTCATGGACGCCGTGACCGAGCACGGGGCTGACGTGGTGGGCATGTCGGCTCTCCTGACTACGACAATGCCGAACATGGGCCGCACGATCCAGGCATTCGAGGACGAGGGGATGCGCGAGGACGTCAAGATCATGGTTGGCGGCGCGCCGGTTACCCAGGAGTTCGCCGAGGACATGGGAGCGGATGGCTATGGCAAGGACGCAATCGCATGCGTGGACATGGCCAAGGAGCTGCTAGGGGTCGGGGTGAACGGCAGGGCGCCTACCGAGTAGTATCAGGGTCCGCTACCTAGGCGGAGTTCCCTTCCACCTCTCCAGGAGCTACAGCGTTTGGACCACGGCGTTGATAGAGCACGTTATGAGGCCTCGATAGCCCGTCTGCACAGTATCTTCGAGGGCATCTCGCAGACAACGACCGAGGTCTCGACCTGGCGCTGTCCGTACAAGAGCCTCGAGAACCGCTGCACGGCCGCCTTCGGGTGTCGCAACCAGGATCGCACAGTGCCGGACGGCGAGGAGTTCATCTGCACCGGCAGCGACGACCTGGACTACCGCCTAGCCTGGGACGCATGAGTGCCGTTGCTGCACACGCTTCGTCGGTGTGCTGCGCACGCTTAGTTGGGCGGGGCTGGGTTCCGCATGATTGTGGTGTGCAGAGGGCGTAGACTCGGTGCCTGAGAAGGGCTGGGTGCGTGAGGGTGCCCCTCTCATAACATATCTACCTTTCTATATACTTCCGAAAAAGGCCTATCCAGACCCATGCCAGCTTCACGACGCGTAGACTTTGCAGAGCGGCTTGAGGCCGGTCCACTCCTGTGGGACGGCGCCATGGGCACTCAGCTTTATGAGCGCTCCGGGTTGCAGGCCGATCGGTGCCTGGAAGAGCTGAACCTCATGGACCCCGAACTGGTCAAGTCCGTACACCTGGACTACATCAGGGCCGGCGCACAGGTCATAGAGACCAACACCTTCGGCGCGAACTCCCTACGACTGGCCGCCTACGGCCTGGCCGACAAGGTTGTCGAGATCAACCGCGCCGGGGTCGAGATCGCACGGGCGGCCCAGACGCTCACCGGACAATCTGTCTGGATCGCGGGCGCTGTGGGACCGCTGGGCCAGGGACTAGCTCCCCTCGGATCAGTCGAGCAGGCCCAGGCACACGAGGCGTTCGCCGTGCAAGTTCGTGCGCTGTCGGATGCTGGGGTTGACCTCCTGACCCTGGAGACCTTCACAGACCTTCGCGAAATCCAGGAGACGATCTCGGCTTGTCGCGAGGTCTGTGACCTGCCGATCGTCGCACACATCACTTTCGCGGGGGACGGTTCCGACGGAAATGGGGACGGTCCCGAGGAGGCGGTTAGGGCCCTGGCCGACCTCGACGTGGAGGCCATCGGCATGAACTGCAGCGTGGGATCGGAGCGGATGCTGCGGGCTGTGGAGGCCGTATCCGAGACTACCTATGTGCCAATTTCAGCGCAACCCAATGCAGGCTTCCCAACCTACCAGGGCGGGCGCCTCATGTATCTTTCGTCCCCTGAGTACGTAGCGCAGTACGCCCGCAGTATGGTCGAAGCGGGAGCGACTCTCGTGGGTGGGTGCTGCGGCACGTCGCCGGAACACATCGCGGCCATCCGCGACGCCCTCGTAGGGGTGCAACGACCTGGCTCCCGAATGCCCTCAAAGCCTGCACCAAAAGGCACCCGACTGCGTGCCGCTCCACAGAGAGTCACCGAGCCGACGAATCTATCCAAGAAGCTCGGCAAAAAGTTCGTGGTGACGGTGGAGGTGGACCCGCCAAAGGGGTTCGACGTCGCACCGGTTCTAGAGGCACTGAGGCCCCTCAGGGAGTCCGGTCTCGTGGACGCCATCAACGTCGCGGACAGCCCGCGAGCCCAGAGCCGAATGAGCGCACTGGCGATGGCCAGTATCATCCAGAGCCGTCTTGGCCTTGAGACCATCATGCACGTTGCACTGCGCCACCGGAACCTGGTGGCGCTGCACTCGGATTTGATGGGGGCCCATGCCCTGGGCCTGCGCAACGTGTTCGCGGTCATGGGCGACCTGCCGAGCACAGGGGACTTCCCGAGCGCTACGTCTGTCTCGGACATTACGGCGTCCGGGTCGATTCGAATGATCAAGGCCTTGAACTCGGGCGTGGATATTACGGGCCGGTCGATCGAGCAAGCGACGACGTTCAACGTTGGCTGCGCGTTCGGAATCGGTGCTGCTGACATGGACCGGGAGTTGCGTATCCTAGAAAAGAAGATTGCGGCAGGCGCGGACTTCGTGCTTACCCAGCCTGTATTTTCGGCCGAGACCGTCGAGGCGGCCCGCAGCCGTTTGGGTGGCTTCCCAGTGCCACTCCTCATGGGAGTGCTGCCCCTGCGAAGCTCCCGACACGCGGAGTTCCTCCACAACGAGGTCCCCGGAATTTCGGTGCCCGACGATATCCGCGAGAAGCTGAGGGTTGCAGGTGATGACGCAG
>CAUZNX010000181.1:0-4221 GCA_963580905.1 Dehalococcoidia bacterium
GTGCCTATGGAAATCATGATCGGAGCGTCCAGCACCTCAGCGCCCTGACGTTGCAGGATATTGCTCGCGTACTCCACTGACCGTTGGTAGGTCTTCGTCACGTTGGCCGTCAGCCAGCGCGTGTCTTTCGCGGCGAGTGCTTGCAGCGCCCCCGTGGTGAGCCACTGCTCCCAATCCCTGGGGTTTTCGACGGCATGCTTCTTGCCGCCCCGGGCGACGAACGCACCCGCTGACAGCATTGGGAGCCAGAGGGATGGGTCAGTACCGTGTGTAAACGCTACAACTCGGTCAGCGGTACGGGTCGAGGTGTCGCTCACCGAACTGATGGGGTTCCAGACGTGGTTCGTGCGCCGCCATTTGTTCTCGAACAGCAGGCCGCGCTCGCGCAGCACTTGGAGTGTCGGCCCCAACATGTAGGCGCAGGTGGCGAGGATCAGTGAGGTGCGCCCTTCGGCAGCGGCACGCTGACATTCGTTCACGACGAGATCGGGTGCGCGCCACGTCGCAGGGAGGTGGCGCACGACACCCTCAGCGTCACGCGCCTCGTAGGTACGCCCCCCGCTGATGGTGCCTGAGTGTGCCGACAGCCAGTCTTCGGCACGGCGCTGGATCAGGCGCGGCATGCGGTACGACTGACCCAGGATGTGCTGCTGGTCATCGGGGAGGTCCACAAGCAGTTGGTCGGGGTCGGCGCCGGCAAAGGTGAAGATGGCCTGCGCCGGATCGCCCATCACATAGAACTTCTCGCAGCTTGGGTGTTGCGCCCACGCCCTCACCAGCGCCCATGAGAGGGGCGACATGTCCTGCGCCTCATCGACCATGATCACTGGCGGCTCACCGGCGCAGGCCCCACCGCCCTGAGCGTCGATTGTCGCGTTCACCAACATGTCGGTGAAATCCTCGGAATCGGTTTCGAGTTTAAACGCGAGCCATGCCTGCTCGAAGCGAGCGAGCCGTACCCACTCGGGGTGTTCGTCGGGCAGCATCCGTGAGCGCGCGAGGCTGTAGTCAGAGAGGTAGCGCGAGTTACCCGTCAGGACGAGCCCATCTTCGAGGTCCACACCACCGACACCGGCAATGGCCCACTCGCTCGGGATGCCCGATGCATTCCAGTCTTTAGCCAGATCGCCAACCTCGGCGATCGGTTTCTGCCCCATCGTCCTGCGGGCCAGCGAGTGCAGAGTGGAGACGTTCTCGCGTGGCACCTTCACCGCGCCCGCCAGCTCGTTCGACGCTGCACGCGAAAAACTGGTGAGGATGATGTCCTCGGGGTTGTACTCGCCGCTGCTCACCATCCGTTCAACGCGATTTCGGATCGTTGTCGTTTTCCCTGTGCCCGGTGGTCCAATAACCCTAAGTTCTTTTGCCATGCATGCTCTCTTTCTCTCTGCACTGACGGTACCTGAACCAAATATAGAACGCAAGTGGTTTGCAAGCCGCTTGACCTTTCGCTTGACGGTGTGTAGTGTTGTTTTCACTGGAGGTGAAGTGGTAGTTTATAAACGCTTCGAGGACATCCACGTCGCGTTCGCAAGGAGTGGAGCGCCATATAAGAAGGACATAGCCAAGGCGATGGGGATGCGAGCGGAGACGTTTTCAATCCACATCCGCCATAAGGACGCGAAGGTGAGCCCGGCCTGGAACAAACGATTCAACGACGCATGGGAGAGGGTCAAGGGGAAATGATTCAACCGACGTACAGCACGATTGATATTGGGCCAGCATCGACAGCCAAGGTAGTTCGCCATTCAGAGGGGCTCACCTTGTGGATTCACACCGGGGCAGAGGACACGCTCGAACTCAAACTCAAGGATGTCGATCTGGTCGCGCAACTTCGCGAAGTAATGAACAGCGAGGATGTCGAGGCGTTTATCATTTGCGGCGCCACATCTGACCGGTCAGCGAATTTCAACCAGACGATTGCTGACGACGACGCAGTAGATGGTGTGGCATTCTAATGACTGCCCCAATCGACCCTGCCGAGTTTGGAATAAAGGACTGGAGGGGCGTAGCCGAAGAGTCGCTCCACAGAATCGTCCTGCTCGATGAGCAGATCAAGGCGATGACAGAGGAGCGAGAGGCACTACGCGACGCCCTGAAGTTGGAGCTGTCCAATGACGGCACCCCAATCATCGACGGCGAGCGGGGATTGGTGGCGACGCTCCGAGAGCGCAAGAAGCCAGCCTCGATCGACCTGATCAGCATGGCGAAACACCCAGAAATGGAGGAGCACATTATTGAAGCGGCTCGGACGGGGATACTCAACGCGAGTCTTACCCCACTTCGATCAATGAAAGGCAAAGCGGCCTGGGCCGACGCTCTGCTGGGCATGGAGATGCCTGGCGGTGTAAACAGCGTACTCATCATCCAAGACACAACTAAAGGGAGCTAAGAATATGTCCAGCACAGACGACGCAGCAACTAAGTTCATCCTCGGCGGCGGGGCGACAGCCGCGTCATTCAAAAAGGCCGGTGACAGTGTTACCGGGGTCATCGGTGACATGGTTGAGAAGCAGCAGACTGACTTCGACTCGGGCGAACCGCTTGCCTGGCCCGACGGTAAGCCTCGCAACCATTTGGTGGTCACACTGGTCACCGAGGAGCAAAATGACGAGGACGACGACGGCCTACGCAGGCTCTACGTCAAAGGCAATCTACAGCGGGCCATTCGTGAGGCCGTCATCAAGTCAGGCAGCCGCACCATCGCGGATGGGGCCGTCCTCACGGTCACCTATACCGGCGACGACACCCCGACCCGCAAGGGCATGAACGGCGCTAAGCTGTTCACCGCGAGCTATGAGAGTGGATTCGTAATCCCCGAACCCAACGACTAGGCCGTGCGCCTGACTTCGGGAGTGGCAGTCGCCACGTTGTGTCCGCGGGCTGGGGAGACGCGGCACACCCGAGGTCAGGTTGCAGGCAACAAAAAGCCCGCTGTCCGCGGGCGCTTCCCTGTTGTCGGTGGTGTGCCTACATCATAAGTACTCTGTCAACCCTTTTTTAGATAATCACTAATCGGTCTTTTCAGTCGTGCGTTTTTGAAAAAGCGATTATCCGCATATATCGGGGTCAAAACCATCAATCGAGCCTTATGCACATTGGCGTTTTCTCTATAATCGGTAAATAGAATTTGGAGTTATAAATGGAGTCAGAGTGGGAGGGATTGGTGGCGATGGGGTTCGCCATCGTCCCTGGGCACAGCGTGAGCGACCTCGGATTCTGCTCATGTCGTGACGACGACTGCTCGTCGCCGGGGAAGCACCCGAGGATCAATTGGGCGACGTACCAGCAGCGGAAACCCACGGAGAGTGAGGTACGACAGTGGTTTTCGCGCTGGCCTGACTCGAATCCCTTGATCATCACGGGCGAGGTTTCGGGTGTTGTGGTCGTCGATATCGACCCTCGGCATGGGGGTGACGAATCTTTTTCTGACAATCTTTTTATATTCGGTACGGATCAGGCCCCAACACCCATTTCACTGACGGGTGGCGGCGGCCAGCACCTGTTTTACCAGTGGCCGGGCTACACAATACCGAACGCGGCGGGGGTGTTCCCAGGCATCGACTTCAGGGGCGACGCTGGCTACGTGGTTGGCCCAAGTTCGTCGCACATCAGCGGGCGAACGTACGAATGGGAGACATCAGCACATCCCGAAGACATCCCTTTCGCGCCCATGCCAGAGAAATTGCAGGACGCGCTTCGATCAAAGGAACGCTACGGCCCCTCTGCGGGCGCTGGTGGCGTGCCAGTCGTGCGAGAGCGACTCGACATCGACGGCATCATCGAAGGGCGCGTGAGGGTCGATGAGGGAGAGCGTAACGAAACGATGCTCAAGCTGGTCGGCTCACTGGTCGGTACTGACTCGATCGAGTCAGCGGTACTCGCCAGTGTGGTCGTGGTCAACGATCGAAGTTTCGACCCGCCACTACCCGAAGCAGAAGTGATCAGGATCGTTCACAACATCATCGCTCGTGAACAGAAGAAGCAGGCGGCTGCGAAAGCTGCCCTTGATTTGATGACCGACCCGAGAGGGCGTGTAAACACTAACAACCTCGCCCCATCTGACCTGATCGAACAGGCGGCGGCACTCTGGGCTGAGGCTGGGGTACCCACCCTGACAGACTGGTACGTAATGCGTGGGGGGGACGGTATTTCGTACTTACTCCTGACCCCCAACTCCGAAGTCAGTCTGGGGAGCGACTTATTGGACTACAGGGGGCT